>JAZNMM010000029.1:0-5582 GCA_045579605.1 Lawsonibacter sp. | reverse complement strand
GCTCGAACCCACGACCTCTAGCGTGACAGGCTAGCGTTCTAACCAACTGAACTACCGGGCCAAGGTAAACAGTTCTTAAAAAGAACTGTTGGCAGGGGCAGTAAGAATCGAACTCACGACACGCGGTTTTGGAGACCGCTGCTCTACCTGCTGAGCTATACCCCTATGTTTAGCACAGACAAGTTTATATTAAAACTCGGCGATTGTCAATACAATTTTACAAAAATCTCTTGACGAATAAAAAGTGTGTTGATATAATATCTTGGCACAATAAATGCTGCTATAGCTCAGTCGGTAGAGCGCATCCTTGGTAAGGATGAGGTCGGCAGTTCGAATCTGCCCAGCAGCTCCAAAAGCCTTGAAAACTTCGGTTTTCAAGGCTTTTCGCTTTGTCTCAGCGAAAAACGGGCCGCATCCTCGATTTGCGACGTTCGCAGAAGGGATGTGGTCTGTTTTTCTTGCCATTCGACAAAGAAATCTTTATAATGAAACACACACATTTATATTGGGAGGAAGGTACGATGAACCATACAAACGTGGGAACGAACCTGAGCTGTGGCTTTGAGCCAGGCAGCGGGCCGTTTTTCCTCTATGCCTTTCTGGCAGTGATCCTGTTTGCGTGGCTCTGCACGGCTTGGTGGTTGCTGGCGAAGAGCAAGCCGCGGCAGATCAAGCCATTTATGCTTCTGACGGCATCCTTTGGACTGCATATTCCTGCCTTTTACCACCTGCTCCGGTGTGTGACCGAAAATTTTGGCGGAGGGTGGATGATATATCCCGAGTGGCGGTCGGAAGCTTTTGGCACGGCCGGCCTGTTCTGGGCTGCGGCCATCCTCTGCCTGCTGTGGGCAATCAAGACGTTGGCGGCCAAAGAAAAGTGAAGATAAAAACAGACGGGTGGAGCTATTCCAGGCTCCATCCGTCTGTTTTTATATTGGGCTTGTTTGCTTACACTTCCATGATGACAGGCAGGATCATGGGGCTGCGCTTGGTTTTCTTATACAGGTAGTTGGACAGGTCGCCCTTGATGGCACCCTTGATGGCCGACCAGTCGGTGGTATAGCGGTCGCCGATGTTGTCCAGAGCATCCAGAGCCACCTGGCGCAGCTCCTCCATCAGCCCTTCGGACTCCTTCACATAAACAAAGCCGCGGGTGATAATGTCAGGGCCGGATACCAGGGCGCCGTCCTCGCCGGACATGGACATGACAACAACAATCATGCCGTCCTGAGCCAGGTGCCGGCGGTCCCGCAGCACCACGCTGCCCACGTCGCCCACACCGTAGCCGTCCACAAACACCTGACCGGAGGTGACGGTGCCGTTGATCCGGGCGCTGTTGGCGGTCAGCTCAATGACCTTGCCGATGTCGCTGATGATGACGTTTTCGGCCGGCAGGCCCATCTTCTGGGCCAGCTTGGCGTGGATCTGCAGCATGCGCTGCTCCCCGTGGACGGGGATGAAGAAGCGGGGCTTGACCAGGGCGTGGACGATCTTCAGTTCCTCCTGACAGGCGTGGCCGGACACGTGCAGGGACAGTTCCCGCTCGTTGACCACCTCGGCACCCTTGCGGTAGAGCTCGTTGACCACGTTGCCAATGGCGTTTTCGTTGCCGGGGATGGCGCTGGCGGAGATGATGATGCGGTCGCCGGGCAGGATGTCCACCTGCTTGTGGGTGGAGAAGGCCATGCGGCTCAGGGCGGACATGGTCTCGCCCTGGCTGCCGGTGGTGATGATGCACACCTTGTCTTTGGGCAGGGATTTAATATGGGCCAAATCCATGAGTACCCCATCGGGAATGTTCATGTAGCCCAACTCGGAGGACACCCGCATGGCGTTTTCCATGCTGCGGCCGGTGACGGCCACCTTGCGTCCATAACGGGCGGCCACGTCGATGATCTGCTGCAGGCGGTCCACGTTGCTGGCAAAGGTGGTGATGATGATGCGCTCCTCACAGCCCCGGAACAGGGCGTCAAAGCTGGCGCCCACGCTGCTCTCGCTCTTGGTGTAGCCGGGGCGCTCCACATTGGTGGAGTCGGCCAGCAGGGCCAGCACGCCCTCGTTGCCCAGCTCGCCCAACCGGGCCAGGTCGATCATGCCGCCCTGGACCGGGGTGGCATCGATTTTGAAGTCGCCGGTGTGCACTACGGTGCCCACGGGGCACTTGATGGCAAAGGCCACCGCGTCGGCAATGGAGTGGTTTACGTGGATAAACTCCACGGAGAACTTGCCTGCCTTCACCACATCTCCTGCCTCGCAGGTAATGATTTTGGTTTTGTCCAGCAGACGGTGCTCCTCCAGCTTCAGACGCACCAGCCCCGCAGTCATGCGAGTGGCGTAAATGGGGGCGTTCACGTCCCGCAGGACATAGGGCAGGGCGCCGATGTGGTCCTCGTGACCGTGGGTGAGGAAAATACCCCGGATTTTGTTCTGATTTTTGATCAGGTAGCTGACATCGGGAATGACCACGTCAATGCCGTACATGTCGTCATCGGGAAACCCCATGCCCACGTCTACAATGACGATGTCGCCGCCGTACTCGTATACAGTCAGGTTCTTACCGATCTCGTTCAGACCGCCAAGGGAAATGATTTTCAGTTTTTCAGCCATAAATAGCTCCTTTATTGCAAAATATGTAGCAGTCCGGCGCACAATGACCGGGCGCAGACGTTCCGCTCGTTTCCGGCCCTGCCTCGCCGGAAAAAGGGTGACGTCTTCGCCTGTTGATGCCGGATTCGATTGTAGGATGATCCGCCGCCGCAACCGGCGGATCCATTCTCTATTTAGACGCGCAGCCCAGCGCGCTTAAATCACAGCCGGGAGAAGTATATCACAAGTCGGCTGAAAAGTACAGTCTTATTTTGTCTGCTCGTCCAGTCGACGGATGCGGGACAGCGTCCGCTGGCACAATTCTGCCGAGGCTTCCATGTCCTCGCTCTCCGCCAGCACCCGCACCCATGGGTGGTGGAGAGGGATCAACGACACCCAGCCCAGGGCGGTGCGCCGGCGCAGGGTGTGGCCCACGGTGGTCCAGCCCGGCTCCAGCTCGGACAGCTGTGCCAGCAGCACCTGGGGCGGGCGGTGCACGGCCAACTCCTGTGTTGTTCCCGTAAGCCGAGGGGTCTTGCTGCACAGCTGCTCCAGCCGTTCACCGCTGGCCCGCATGCGGGCGCACAGTCGCACGGCGGCAAACACGCCGTCGTACAGCCAGGGCAAAGAGCGGTACAAGCGCGCCGCGTCCTCGCCGTCCCGTCCAAGGCGCAGCACGGGCCGGGAAAAGCCTGCCGCCAGCAGTTCCATGGCAGCGCCCGTCCCGTCGCTCACAGCCAGTCGTCCGCCCCCGGTCTCCAGCTCCACCAGCGCAACGGCGGCCAGCAGACGGTCGGGACCCAACAGAGCCCCGCTCTCGTCCCGGGCGCACACACACAGCCCACAGCAACCGGTCCAAAAGCCGGGCATACCCGGCTTCCAGCGTGTGCTCACCGGGAAGCCCATGTGGTGCAGGGCCAGACGCAGGGCCTCGTCTGCCGGCTGCTGCCCGGTCACTGCCACCCGTGGTCCCCGGCGCAGGGTATGGCCCAGCCGTCCGGCCCGGGCCGCATCGTGTACATAGGCGTCCAGACCGCCCCGCAGCATCCGCACCCCGCCGGGGGCAGAGGAGGGGGCGCTGCATTCTCTCAAAGGCAGGCCCCAACCGTCGGTGAGCCGCAGGGACAGCCGACCATCTTCCTCCAGAAAGAAGAGGGCAGCCCGGGCGTGAGCGCTGCGGGCGGCCCATGCATTTTGGGCTGCGCTGGACAGTCCGTGCAGCAGGACTTCGCCGCCCACATCCAGCACGCCGCGTACTGCCTGCTGTGCCAGTTGGCGGGCGTTCTCCCCACCGTAAAAGGCAATGGCGAGGGACCCTTTTGCTCCCAGTGCCTGCCCCAGATGCCGGGCGGCCTGCAGCCCGTCTGCACCCGGGGGCCAACTGCGGAATTGGTCCATGGCCGAGGCCTCCTTCCCTGTGTGGTGTCGGGTACAGTATTCCCGGCAGGGACTTGCCTCATTCCCCCTGCGTATGGTATACTGGAAAAAAGGAGGCGCACAGATGAACATTCAGATTTTTGGAAAATCCAAGTGCTTTGACACCAAAAAGGCTGAGCGCTGGTTCAAGGAGCGCCGCATTCGTTTTCAGGCCGTGGACGTAAGGAAATTCGGCATGAGCCGGGGAGAGCTGGCCAGTGTGAAAAACGCGGTGGGGCTGGAGGCTATGGTGGACCCCGGACATCCGGATGCAGCGCTGGTGCGCTATCTGGCCTATGAGCAGGACAAGCTGGAAAAGTTGTTTGAAGACCCTACCTTGCTCAATACCCCCATTGTGCGCAACGGAAAGCTGGCCACGGTGGGATTTTGCCCTGAGGTGTGGGAGAACTGGAACTGATGCAAGCCGGAGAGAGCGTGTGCTCCCTCCGGCTTAATGTTTGCTTTTTGCTTGCCTTTTTTACATTTCTATGATACGGTTTAGAAAAGTACTCTTTATAGTGCAGAAGAATTGGTAGGATCAGCCAAGAGAGAAAAGGAGGTTCCGCCCATGGCAAAGAGTGCAAACCAGAAACTGAAACTGCTGCGGCTGTACGATGAGCTGTTGCGCAAGTCGGACGAAGATCACCCCATCTCTGTTCCGGAACTGATCGAAGCTCTGGCCCGCTGGGATATCAAGGCCGAGCGCAAGAGCGTTTACGACGATCTGAACGCGCTGGCGGAGCTGGGGGTGGACATCCAATCCAGAAAGGGGCGCAATGCCGGCTGGTTTATTGGCGCGCGGGACTTTGAACTGGCGGAGCTGAAGCTGCTGGTGGATGCGGTGCAGTCTTCCCGGTTTATCACCAAGCGTAAGAGCGACAGTCTGATCCGCAAGCTGGAAAAGCTGGCCAGTGTCCATCAGGCGCACCAGCTCCAGCGGCAGGTGTATGTAGACCGCCGGGTGAAGGCTATGAACGAGAGCATCTACTACAATGTGGATATTCTGCACAGTGCCATCGCCGGTCAGAATGTGATCACCTTTCAGTACTTCGACCATGACGTGAAAAAGGAGCGGGTCTTCCGCCGGGGAGGCGGGACGTACCGGGTGGCACCCTACGGACTGATTTGGAACAGCGAGAACTACTATCTGGTGGGTGAGGACGAGCAGCTGGGCCAGCTACGGCACTACCGGGTGGACAAAATGGCCCGGCTGGAGCAGACCGAGGCCCGCTGTCGGGTGCCCGGAGACTTCAATGTGGCAGATTACGCCCAAAAGCACTTTGGTATGTTCAGCGGGTCGGAGGTCAATATGACCCTGCGCTTCCGCAGCGATATGGCAGGGGTGGTGCTGGACCGGTTTGGGCAGGATGTGATGCTCATTCCTGACGGAGAGAGCCATTTTACCGTTACGCTGCCGTTGGTGATGAGCCCTCAGTTTTTTGGATGGCTGTTCGGCCTGGGAGACGGTGTGGAGCTGACCGCGCCGGAACGGGCAGTGCAGGCCTACCGGGCTCAGCTGGCTGCGGTGAGCGGATTGTATGACGTATAAAGAGGAGCACAAGCCCCCGAACGCAACGCGT
>JAZNMM010000028.1:0-15527 GCA_045579605.1 Lawsonibacter sp. | reverse complement strand
CTGCCAGATTGGTCAGCTTGTTCAACCGCACGCCCTGATCCAGTTCCAGCTCATAGCGGGTAACGGAGGGCCCGCGCACGGTGTTGATGATGTTGGCCTCGATGCCAAAGGAGTGAATGGTGTCATTGAGCCGCTGGCGGTTGGTATTCAGCTCGCCCGCCGCGTCCATACCATTTTCGCCGCCGCTTTCGTTGAGCAGGGACAGGGGCGGATACTGGTAGGGCTGCTTGCTCTCCTGTTCCATGGTCTCCTGAATATCCCGGGCCACTTCCTTGGCCGCCTGTACCGCTTCCGACCGGGTGATTTTGGCCGGCGGCTCTTCCTCGGTCTGCCCGTCCACAGCAGGCTGTGTGTCCAGCGGCATAGGCTGAGCCACAGGGGGCACCTGCGTCGCCTCCGCCGCGCCGGTCAGCACTTCATCCGGAGTGCGGACATTGGGTTTATTGTTGAAAAAGCCCTTCTTCTTGGGCAGTTCGGGCTCCGGTTCCGGCTGTACGCGGGAAGCGGCAGCGCGTCTGGGCATCTCGTCATCCAGAGGAATGTCCTGCACCCGTCGCTCCCTTCGGGTTGCCTCCACCGCCGGATCTATGGCTCGACTGCGGACCGGGTGGGCAGGCATGGAGGGCTCATCCTCCTCCGGCTCATACTCGTATTGCTGACGGGGATGGCTCTGGATGTACTCCACGATATCTTCGATGCTCACATGGAACATGCCCAGCAGCACCGGGATAAACGCCAGCAGCAGCAGACACGTGCCCAGCGGGCCCATCTTCTGGTCGCTGAACGCACCCAGCAGTCCGCACAGCACTCCGCCGGAGGACAGCTCCCGTCCCGAGGTCCACAGCGCGGCAAAAATTTTCCCATCCAGCGCATAGTCTCCAGCAAGGAACACGTGCATCAGCGTACCAAACAGCACCGGAACCAGCAGCGTGCAGGACACCCGCAGGCGCACAGGCCGCCCTCGGTGCAGGGCGAGGATATACGTACAGAAAAGCAACGCGGGCGGGGCGAGCCAGAACCCGTGACCGATCACGCCCTTGACCAGACCGCACACCACGGCCACCGCGGGCGAGTTGTCAAAGTAACCAAAGCCCAGCCACAGGGCCAGCACAAAGCACACCAGTGCCCCAACCTCCCGGCGAATGGGCTTTGCCGCAGACTGAGTGGTTTTGGATACCTTCGCACTTGTCCCTCTGGCACTGCGACCGGAGGTGTTTTTTGCGGTGGACTTGGATGCGCCCTTTGCGCCGCTCTTGGAGGAGCTGCGCGCAGCACGGCTGCCACCTTTCTTCTGTGAAGTAGCCATATCGATCAGATCCCTTTCCGGAAAACTTAAAGCAGGGTCCAGCCCGTCAGGCTGAGGATCAAAAACAGCGCACCCGCACCCCAGCAGTAGTAGGCGAAGCGCCCAAACCGGCCTTTATCCACCAGCAGGTTGACTAGGCCGATGGCGAAGTAGCCCACCACACCGGCCACCGCCATGCCCAGTAAATACTTGGGCAGCAGTACGGGGTCGAGCGCCCCCGGTGTTTGGATGGCGTCCACCACCTCCAGCAGCGTAGCACCCAGCACTGCGGGCAGGGACATCAAAAAGGAATAGCGAACGGCAAACTTGCGCTCAAAGCCCACGGCCAGACCCATGGTGATGGTACTGCCGGAGCGGGACAGGCCGGGTACGGTGGCAAGTCCCTGAGCCACTCCCACCACCAGCGCATCCTTTGCCGAGGCGGTACGCGCGGTCTTCTTTCCGCTTACCATGCGGTCGGAGAAAAACAGAATCGTTCCGGTAAGCAGCAGGGCACAGCTGACCAGCGCGGGCGAGTTGTTCAGCTGCTCCACCGCATCTTTAAAAAGCAGCACCGCAAACAGCGGCAGCGTGCCCAGCACGATGAGCAGCACCAAACGTCGGGCTTCCGGAACCTCCTGCTTCTTTTTGCCGGGCTTGACCAAACTGGACAGCCACAGGAAAAACTCACAGACCATATCCCGGATGTCGCGGAAATAGTACACACACACCGCAAGCAGCGTGGCAAAGTGCAGCAGGATATTAAACATCATATCCGCCTGCTCCATACCGAAAAAGTGCTGGAACAGCGTCAGGTGTCCGGAGCTGGAGATAGGAAGAAACTCCGCCACCCCCTGCACAACGCCCAGAACCACAGACATCAAATAGCTCACAGATATGTACCTCCCGGATCATAAAACCTATCTAAAGTATATTATCATAAAACACAGAACATTTCCAGTCTTTTTCCCAAAAATTATGTAAACGGGAGCAGCACCCTCATTCGGTCTGCTCCCGCTGCTCTTTTTTTCGCCGGCGGATCATCTCGTGCAGGCAGTCCAATGCGTCGGACAGGCCGCCGATCCGGTCGATAATGCCCAGCCGCACCGCTTCTTCCCCGTAGATCACGCTGCCCACATCGGCGGACAGCTCCCCGGTCTGGAGCATCAGCTCGGTAAAGGTCTCTCGGGACACGTGACTGTTTGCGGTAACGAACTGAATGATGCGCTGCTGAATGCGCTCAAAATAGTAAAAGGTCTGGGGTACGGCGATGACCAGTCCGTTCATGCGAACGGGATGAATGGTCATGGCTGCGGAATTGGCAATAAACGACTGCTTGGCCGACACCGCCAGCGGCACGCCGATGGAATGTCCGCCACCCAGCACCAGAGAAACGGTAGGCTTGCTCATTCCCGCGATCAGCTCGGCGATGCCGAGCCCGGCCTCAATGTCGCCACCCACGGTGTTGAGCAGAACCAGCAGTCCGTCCACCTCGTCGCTCTCCTCCACCATGGCAAGCAGGGGCATCACATGCTCGTATTTGGTGCTCTTGCTGCTGGGCGGCAGCAGCTGATGTCCCTCGATCTGGCCAACGATGGTCAGTACATGGATGGTCCCCTTCTCCGTGCGGATCATAGATGAGCCAAAATCAACGATGGGCTGTATCGTCTGTTCCTGGGAAAGCAGTTCCTGCCCCTCGGATACTTTTTCTTCCTTGTCCACGCCGTCACCTCCTGCGTTTCCCTTAGGATAGCCAGAGGGCGGCTCTTTCATGCAAAAAACAGGAGCTGAACTTGTTCAGCTCCTGTTTTTATGTCAGTTGTCTCTCAGGTCGTCAGGGTGGTACAGCTCACACAGCATGTATCCGTACTCCCGGGCCATCTTTTCGCCGGTGCCAGGGAAAAACGCGCAGGAGTCCACGGTGTAGCCGCCGTGGTCAAAGCCGATCTGGGAGGGGATGTACATATACCCGTGATCCTCGTCCAGATTGCAGCTGGTGCACACGAAGGTCATCTTGAAGGGGGAGTAGTTGCGGATCTCGTTAGCGTTGGTGTCAAACATCTCGTAGTTGGCAAAGGCAAAGGCCACATCACCAATGGTAAAGACGTTCAGCTCAATATCCTGCTCCGGACCCATAGCCACCTTTTCCAGTAGCAGTTCGGGATGGTACACACTGTTGAAGCCCATCTGCTGTGCAAGCTCCGTGCAGCGCTCAAAATCCTCCGGGGACTTGTACTCCGCCAGCAGCTTCCTGGCATCGTCCGCCCGATGATCCTGAGAGTGATCCACAGGGAACGTCTTCACCCGGGACAGGTTCTGCAGTCTGCCCAGCTTCACCGGCTCATAGGTACTCTCGGCCTTGATGGCGTAATCGGCCAGCGCCTCACCGTGCTCAATGTAGTCGGCGGTGATGTTGTCTTCCTTGATGTAGCTGGTGGGGTTGATGTTGCCGCCGCCACCCTGGAAGTAGACCACCTGGCAATCCAGCTCCCGCTCCAACTTAGCGCGCATAGAGCCCACAATATCCGAGCTGATATCCGGTGCGGTCAAGCCGCCGGTGCGGTGGGGGTGCACCTGGAAGTTGACCACCATGATATCCTTCTTCCCCTCGCGCCGGAATTTCAGCAGGCGGAGCATGGGGTCAGCCTTGGTCTCGTAGCACTTGATGGGCACACGGTCCAGGCGGCCGTAGTTATCTCCCGCGTAGGTCATATCCTCCAGAATATGCCGGCGGACAAAGTTCAACTTGTGGGTCTTGGCCTCGGTGCAGCAGGCGGTAGCAGGCGCGCAGTCGGCCAGGGCGGCTTGGGCCACCTCCACAAACTGCACCTCCAGCCGGTCCTTCAGCCGGTCGATGCTGGGCTCCTCAAAGTTATCAAAGGCGGGGCTGGAGTGATTGTGGCTGCCGGAAACCATGATGCGCTCCATGGGGATTCCGGTGGCGCGGCTGACCGCGGGACGCCAGCGCTCGGTGCACACGTTGCCGGGAGAGCAGACATCCATGGCAAAAGCCAGCGCCGCCTGTCCCGCCTCGTCCCGGAAGGCAAGGCAGGTCACATACAGCGGGTCCAGCACATTTTTGGACATACGCTCGGAGCTTTTGCCGTAGCCCCGCAGGGGTACGGACTCCTCCGGTGTGTAGTCCACTCTTGCATAGCCAACGTAAAGTTTATCCATAATGACATACCTCCTGTGTCTGTCTTGTCATCATAAAACAAGATTTTCATCATTCTATCACACGCAAAAAATCCGTGCAACACTTTTCCCCGCGATATCTCATAGGTGTTTTGCGCAGCCGCCGACCTTAAAATGAAGCCTTGTAGCGTGTCAGACCATGCTGACTGCAGCACACATATAACACGCCGCCCCGCTGCACCGGAAAGCGCACCGCGGCCTCCTGCTCCGGATAGAGCCGCTGCAGGGTGATGCGGTCGGTCTTTACGTATGCGGCAAAGGTAAGGTGGTGCTGCTTGGTCATTGGGTGGTCAAAGGTGAGGTAGTAGTCCGTATCCATCTCCTCCACCGTCAGGTCAGGCAGCTGTTCCACACTGGGAATAAGCGCCTCCAGCCGCTGTCCGCAACAGTGGATATTGGCCGGACCGGTGCTGAACAGCACGTTGCCGCACAGGGGACACACATAAAAGCGCACACGGCTGATGTTGCCGCTGTCCGGGCGGTTGCGCTTCAGCTCCCCCTCCATCAGCTGTTCCACATCCGTCCCGAGAATGACAGCCAAATTCCGCCAAAGTCCCAGGTCAGGGCAGCCCAGACCACACTCCCACTTGGAAACGGTCTTGGGGCTGATCCCAAGGGCGTCGGCAATCTGTTTCTGGGTCAGTCCTCGCTCTGCGCGCAGCGTTCGAATCAGCATTCCGGTCTTTGCACAATCCATGGGTCTTATCCTCCTGTTGTTTGTACCCCCATTCTAACACCCAATTCCCGGCGTTACAATCCACGCTGCGCAGACCATGCAACAGCGCAGCCGCCACTGAGGACGGCTGCGCCAGATATTATTCTGCTTCTGCGTTGAAGATGGCCTGCACGCCCCGGAATGTCATATAGCAGTCCAGCTTGCTCACGGTCTCAAAGGGCGCGTGCATGGACAGCACAGGCACGCCGGCATCCAGCGTGTCGATATCGCGGTTGGCCATATAGCAGGCCACCGTACCGCCGCCGCCCTGGTCCACCTTGCCCAGCTCCGCCATCTGCCACACCACGCCGGCCTTGTCCAGCACCCGGCGCACATAGCCCACCACTTCAGCGCTGGCATCGGAAGCGCCCGACTTGCCTCGGGCCCCGGTGTACTTACAAAGGCCCATGCCGTAGTTGACCAGCGCGCTGTTGCGCTTTTCATAGACCTCGGCAAAGTTGGGGTCGTAGGCCGCTGTCACGTCGGCAGACAGGCAGAAGGACTTCTCATAACACACGCCCAGCGCCACATTCTGGCTGTCGCACAGGTCGGTGATAAAGGTGTCAAAGGCGGAGGACTGCATACCGGTCACGCCCTCGGAGCCGATCTCCTCCTTGTCCGCCAGCATACAAATGGCCGTGCGCTCGGGAGTGTCCAGCTGCAAAAGGGCCTGCAGGGACGCGTAGGCGCACACCCGGTCATCGTGGCCGTAGGCACCGATGAGGGAACGGTCAAAGCCGATGTCACAGGCGTTAAAGGCGGGCACGGCGGACAGCTCGGCGGAGATAAAGTCCTCCTCCACGATGCCGTACTTATCGTGCAGCAGCTCCAGCACCGCCAGCTTGATGCGGTCCGAGCCCTCGTCATCGGCCAGTGGGCGGCTGCCCACCAGCAGATTCAGACTCTCGCCGGGGATGGCCTTGCCCAGCGGCTTCTCGGACTGATCCGCCCCCAGATGAGGCAGCAGGTCATCGATTGTAAACAGGGGGTCTCCCTCCTGACCACCTACGGACACCGGGACCACACTGCCGTCCTTAAGGGCGATCACACCCCGCAGTTCCAGAGGAATGGTCACCCACTGGTACTTGCGGATCCCGCCGTAATAGTGGGTCTTCAGAAAAGCCAGCTCATCCACTTCGTACAGAGGATTCTGCTTCAGGTCAAGGCGGGGAGAATCGATGTGGGCGGCGGCGATATTCACGCCGTGCTCCAGTCCCTGCCTACCCATCACAGCCAGCATAACGGCCTTGCCCCGGTTGACCCGATACACCTTGTCGCCGGGCTCGAGGTCCATGCCACGCTCATAGGGGCGGAAGCCCGCCGCCTGCGCCAGCTCCACGGTGCGCTCCACGCACTCGCGCTCGGTCTTACCACCGTCCAAAAAAGCTTTGTAGCCCCGACAGTATTGCTCCATTTTCTCCACATCGCCCTGACTCAGACGGTCATAGCCGTTCTTGCGCTGGTAGAGCAGCTTCTCACGCAGCTGCTCGCCGCGGGTGGTTTCTTTCTTGTCCGACATAAGCGTGTCCTCCTTTTATTCCTCGCTCAAAATACGTTCAAACAGGTCGCGGGCCCGGCGGGCGAACTCCTCCGCCCGTTGGCAGTCGTTGACCAGCGTATGCTCACAGTTTGCCCGAAACCAGTCCTCTGTTTTCTGTGCCCCTACCCGGGCCCGGGCATATTCCTCGGAAATGCCCTCCCGCAGACAGATGCGGCGCACCCGCGCCTCCACCGGAGCAACCACCGCCACCGTGGTATCACATCGGGCGGCAAGACCGCTTTCAATGAGGGTGATTCCGTCCACCGCCGCGGCACACGCGCCGCGCCGGCACGCCTGCTCCAACAGTTGCTCCACCGCCCGGCCGATGTGGGGATAGACAATGGCGTTCAGGTCGGCAAGGGCTGCAGGGTCACGAAAGACCACCCCGCCCAGCTTCTTGCGGTCAAATCCGCCCTGTCCGTCCGTCAGCGCTCCAAACCGCGCCTGCAGCTCCTGCTGCAGCTGCAAGTCCGTTTGCAATAGCTGGTGGTATACCGCGTCGCAGTCGATGATGGCGGCACCCAGCCGCTCCAGCTCGCCCAGAGCGGTGGTCTTGCCGGCACCCGTGGGTCCGGTAATGCCAATGACCTTCATAACTTACACCTCAATGATGCGAAAGCCCGCCGCCTTGTTCAGACGGTTGGCCACCGCAAGACCGATGTCACGCTGGTCCGGGCACTGCGCCCAGATGGCGGCGACACCCGTATGATCAAAGGCACGCAGGGCATCAAAAATGTTGCGCGCCTGCGCTCCTTTATCTTCCTTTGGGCCAAGATACTTTACCTGCCGACGCTCCTCCTGCTTGGAAAACAGAGGGATGTACTCGTCAAAACACAACACGCCATCCTGCTCCCCGGCATGGGCTGCGATATAGGCCGCCGTTTTCTCCGGCGGTCCTGCCACCACGGTGACCGGGGCCTCGGGTGCGTAATGCCGGTAGGCCATTCCGGGGGCCCGGGGCTTTTCCCCCTCTTTCATGCCGCGCACCACGGCTGGGTCGATGTCCACCTGGCCCAGCACTTCCCGCAGCTGCTCCAGCGTCACGCCACCCGGACGAAGCAGACGGGGTGGGGTACACGTCACATCGATGATGGTGGACTCCACCCCCACACGGCACGGGCCACCATCCACAATGGCGTCCACCCTGCCGTCCATATCCTCCCGCATGTGCTCTGCCCTGGTGGGGCTGGGCTTGCCGGAGCGGTTGCCCGAGGGGGCAGCTACCGGCACACCGGCAAGGCGGATGATCTCCCGGCACAGCTCATGGTCCGGACAGCGCATCCCCACCGTGTCCAGTCCCGCCGTCACCACATCGGGAACGATGCTCTTACGGGGCAGGATCATGGTCAGCGGTCCGGGCCAGAAGCGCTCGGCCAGCACATAGGCCGCGGTGGGCACATCACAGCAATAGCGCTCCAGCCAATCGGCCGACGGGATGTGCAGAATCAGCGGATTGTCCTGGGGGCGGCCTTTGGCGGCAAAAATGCCCGCTACCGCCCGCTCATCCAGTCCGTTGGCCCCCAGCCCGTACACGGTCTCGGTGGGAATACCCACCAGACCACCCGCTTGCAACAACTGTGCCGCGGTTTGTGTATCCAGTTTTGTAAGGTATCTGGTGTGCACGTTCTCTCTCTCCTACGTGGATTTATCAGGCGTAGGCGTTGATCTTCATACCGCCCAGTTCGATCACCGTGTCCCGGGGAAAATTCACCCGCTGAACGTAGGCTTTAACCGCCCCCTGAGCCAGCTTGGGGTTCATCTTCTCATCTTCCAGTTCCATGTCAATGCGGCCGTTCAGTCCGCCGCACACCACGCCGCCGTCGTCCATGACCTGATTCAGGCCCTCCACCACATCTTCCAGCGCCATGCCCTCGGGCAGGGCGGTATAATGCACAAACAGTTCCATCATGGTATCTTCTCTCCTGTCGTTATTCCTGCTGCTTCAGCCGCTCGGCCTGATCGGCCGCCATCAGCGCGCCGACAACAGGCTCCAGCCCGCCGTTCATCACGCTGTCGATTTGATACAGGGTCAGCCCGATGCGGTGGTCGGTGACCCGCCCCTGGGGAAAATTATAGGTACGGATGCGTTCGTTGCGCATACCGCTGCCCACCTGACTGCGCCGCTGGTCGGTCTGCTGGGCATTGAGCCGCTCCTGTTCCTGCTCGTACAGCCGGGAGGCCAGCAGACGCATAGCCTTGTCCCGGTTCTGAAACTGGCTGCGCTCCTGCTGACATTCCACCACCATACCGGTGGGCTTGTGGACCAGCCGCACGGCGGAGGAGGTCTTGTTCACATGCTGACCACCCGCACCCGATGCCCGGAACACCTGCATCTCCACATCGGCAGGGTCGATTTTTACGTCCACCGTTTCCATCTCTGGCAGCACCGCCACGGTGACCGTGGAGGTGTGGACCCGCCCGCCCGACTCGGTCTCAGGCACACGCTGCACCCGGTGCACGCCGCTTTCAAACTTCAGTTTTGAGTAAACTCCGTGCCCCTCGATGGTAAAGGAGATTTCCTTTATCCCACCCAGTTCTGTTTCATTGACGCTGTTGATTTCCGTCCTCCAACCGCTGCTTTCGGCGTACATGGAGTACATGCGATACAAAGAGTGGGCAAACAGGGCCGCCTCCTCCCCACCTACTCCGGCGCGGATCTCCACAATAACATTCTTGTCATCGTTTGGGTCACGGGGCAGCAGAAGAACGCGCAGCTGCTGCTCCAGCCGCTGTATGTCCTCCTTTGCCTGCCGCAGCTCCTCCTGAGCCAACTCCTTCATTTCAGGGTCGTCCAGCAGAACAAGGGCGTCCGTTTTTGCCTGCCGGGCCTCACAGAAGGCGCGATAGGCTTCCACCACCGGCTGAAGCTGATTCTGCTCCCGATTCAGCCGTGCCGCCAAAGCGGGATCGCTATAGGTTTCCGGGGCAGCCAGCTGTGCCTGTATCTGGGTGTATTTCAGCTCCACTTCTCTTAGTTTATCCAGCATAGCCGCCCTCCTTCCTCTTTATTCAATGATCCAGCAAAAAGGACTTTACCAGCGCCAGCGGCTCCCGGATATACATCCACAGCCGGGAGGGCGCGTGGGAGCTGGGTGCCGCCAGAACAGACAGCCCGTCCCCCTGCCCGGTCACCCGTTCCCAGATCATCTTTGCCCGGGTCAGGTGAAAGCTGTTGGACACCAGGATCACCCCATCTTCTATCTCCAGCCCCAGCGTATCCATAAGCGCAACACTGTTGATCAGATTTTCATGGGTGTTGTGGGACACATCCTCCATGTGTATGCGCTCCGGAGCAATGTCATGCGCCACAAGGTATTCCTTCATACATTGAGCTTCGCTGATGTGCTCGTCCGGTCCCTGTCCTCCGCTGACGATGACCGTGACCTGCGGGTGTTGCTGCAAATAGGCAAGGGCTTCGTCCAGCCGGTCACGAAGCAGTACCGACGGTCCCCACGGTTTGACCTGACAGCCCAGCACAATCATGGTTTGCGGCTGACCCTGTACATGATCAACACCGCCCAAAAGCACCGCGCTCAGCAACAGGGCAAAGCACAGTACGCCAGCCGCTCCCATGGCCAGAAGCCATTTCAGCGGGCGCTTGAGTTTTTTCGGCACGGTCATCCTCTTGCCTCCTCCAGTTGGGCAGACAGCTGTTCCCATGTACCGTAAAGCTTCAGGATTTCCTCCTCCAGCGCCTCCCGCTGCTCGTACAACTCCTGCAGCTTCAGATAATCCGAGGACGCCTGCTGGATCTGCTCGGTCAGCTCGAACATGCGCTCCTCTGCCTTGCCCACCGCCCGCTCAGCGGCTGCCACTTCCTTTTCCAGATTTTTGGTGCCGCCGGGCCGTTTAGGCTTTTCCTTTTGCGGTTCCTGTTTCGGAGCCGGAGCAAACTCGGCCTGCAGGCTCTTGCGCGCCTTCGCCGCCAAATACTGCTGGTAATTTCCCCGGAAATCGATGATCTTCCCGTCCTGTAGCTCCCAGATGCGGGTGGCAAAGCGGTCAATGAAATAGCGGTCGTGGGAAACGAACAGCAAAACACCGTCATAGTCTTCCACCGCACCCTCGATCCACTCCCGGCTGGCGATGTCCAGATGGTTGGTAGGCTCGTCCAGAATGAGGAAATTGATCTTCTCATCCATGAGCATGCAAAGACGCAGACGGCTGCGTTCGCCACCGGACAGAACGGATACGGTCTTGAATACGTCCTCTCCCCGGAAGTTGAAGGCCGCCAGACGGTTGCGGGCCGTCTGGGCCGTGCAGTCCTGATCGTAGATCATGGTGTCCACCAGGGTGCGCTCCGGGTGGTCAAAAGATACCACCTGGGGCAGGTAGCCGATCTTTACCGTCGGTCCCATGCGCAGCTTTCCCTCGTCCGGCTGTTCCTCGCCGGTGATGAGTTTGATCAGGGTGGATTTTCCCGTCCCGTTGTCGCCGATCAGGCCAATACGCTCACCGCCGATGATCTCCAGATCAAGTCCGCGGAAGAGCACGCGCTCACCGTAGCCTTTGGCAAGGCCCTTGGTGGTGAGCACCTCATCTCCATGGAACTCCCGCTCTCCAAAGCCCATTTCCAGTCGGCGGTCTTTGGTTGGCTTGTCCATGGTGCGCATGCGTTCAATACGTTTTTCCATGGACTTGGCCCGCTTAAAGGTCTTGTCCATTCCGGAATAGGCCCACACGCGCAGCTGCTCGGCCGCTTTTTCCAGCTGCTCGATCTTGGCCTGTTCCTTTTCAAACTGCTTGAGGCGCTCCTCATACCGGCGTTCCTTTTCCACCGCGTAGAAGGTGTAGTTTCCCGCGTAAAACTCTGCCTTTCCGTCCTGGATCTCGATGACCCGGCTGACCACGCGGTCAAGGAAATAGCGGTCGTGGGAGATGGCCAGCACCGTCCCCTTGAAGCGGGTCAGGTACTCCTCCAGCCACTCCACCGCGTGCAGGTCCAGATGGTTGGTAGGCTCATCCAGCAGCAGCACGTCAGTGTCCTCCAGAATCAGCCGGGCCAGATTGACCCGAGTCTTTTCTCCTCCGGACAAATCGTCAAACAACTGCTCACGCATAGTCTGGGGGATGCCCAGACCGTTGCACACTTTGTTTTTCCGGGTGTCGGTGTCGTAGCCACCACCCGCCTCAAAGGCGGCGGTGAGGCTGTCATACCTGCGCAGGATGGCGGGGTCGTTTCCGTCTGCCATCTCCATGGCAAGCCGCTCCAACTCCCCCTCCATCTGCTTCAGCCGTGCAAAGGCCGTGTCCAGCACGTCCTCCACCCTGTAACCGGCAGGGTAAACGGGGATCTGAGAAATCAGCCCCAGCCGCTTGCCGGGGGCGATCATCACGTCGCCCTCATCATAGTCCACCTCGCCGGTTAGGATACGAAACACCGTGGTCTTTCCGCTGCCGTTCCGGCCCAGCAGACCGACCCGTTCCCCCGTATCCACCTGAAAGGACAGACCGTTCAATATTCGACTGCCGACCTCGTACTCCTTGACAAGGTCTTTAACTGAAATCTCGATCATAGCACTTGCTCTTTCCCAGGGTATCCCCCGGCCTTATTCTTCGGTGGTGATCCGCTTGAGGTAGTCGGTCAGCTCCTCCATGGCCATGCCACGGGAGGCCTTGACCAGCACGGTGGTGTCCGGGCGCAACTGCTCCTTGAGCACAGGAATAGCACTTCCCTTGTCCGGACAGCGGAACACGGCAGCAACGCCTGCCTTTTCCGCGGCGTCGGCAATATGCATAGCCAGCTCACCCACCGCAACCAGGCAGTCCACACCTGCGCGCCCCACAAACTCGCCCACACCCGCGTGGAGCACGGGCGCAAGGCTGCCCAATTCGAACATATCGCCCAGCACCGCCAGCTTAAAGGCGCTGGGGCTGTCTGCAAGCACCCCGATAGCAGCCCGCATGGACTGGGGATTGGCGTTATAGGCGTCGTCAAGAATGGTGATGTTGTCCCCACGGCGCAGCACATTCATGCGCATCTTCGTGGGACGGAACTGCGCAATTCCCTTGCAGATTTCCTCCTGCGTCAGGCCAAAGTGACTGCCTACCGCGGCAGCAAAGAGCGCCGGATAGATCATGTGCCGGCCCGGAGCAGGAATGGAGAGGGGCAGCTCACCTTCGGGCGTGTGGACGGTACACAGGGTGGCCCCCTCCTCGCTGCGGATGTTCTCCGCACGGAAGCAACTATTCTCCCCCGCGCCACAATACACCGTTTCAAAGGGCAACGTACCGGCCAGCCCGGCCAACAACTCATCGTCCCCGTCCAGCAGGGCAAGCCCATCCGGCTTCAAGTGCCGGAATATCTCACACTTGGCCTTGAAGATATTCTCCCGGCTGCCCAGATTTTCAATGTGGGCATCGCCCACATTGGTGATGATAGCAACATCGGGACAGGCCGCCCGGGACAGATACTCGATCTCCCCCGCCTGGCTCATTCCCATTTCAATAACCGCCACGTCATAGGTGCTGTCCAGCCGCAGCAGCATCATGGGCATGCCTTCCCGGCTGTTCAGATTGCCCTCGGTCTTGAGCACCTTGTACTTGGTGGACAGCACCGCGGCCACCATGTCCTTGGTGGTAGTCTTACCCACGCTGCCGGTAATGCCGATCAGGGGGATGGGGAATTTGGTGCGGTAATAGGCGGCCAGATCCCGCAGCGCACGCAGAGGACTTGCCACCTTGATATAAAACTTACCGGGCTGATAGCTCTCCCGTTCCCGGGCAGTAAAGCAGCCCGCCGCGCCCTGTTCCAGCGCCATGTTGATATACGCGTGACCGTCAAAGCGCGCCCCGGTCAGAGGGACAAACAGCTCGCCCGGACCGATGGTGCGGCTGTCGGTGCCCACACCATCCACCGGGGCTGCTTCGTCGGTAAAGGTGCCCAGCAGCGTACCGTTCACCGCACGCAGAACTTCGCCCAAGGTCAGCCGTTTCATACCTGCTCTCCTTTTTCCCGCGCCTGCAGCGAGGCCAGGATGATCCGTTCACACAGTTCGTCGTACCCGATGCCCACAACGGCCGCTTCCTGAGGGACAAGGCTGGTAGGGGTCATGCCGGGCAGCGTGTTGATTTCCAAAAAATAAGGGGTTCCGTCCGGAGTGATGATAAAGTCCGCCCGGGAATAGACGCTCAGGCCAAGGGTGTCAAACACCGCCTGCGCTCCTGCCGCCATGCGGCGCTCCCACTCCTGGGGGATGTTGGCGGGACAGACCTCCTCAGCCGCGCCCGCCTGATACTTGTTGGCGTAATCGTAGAAACCCTGCTTGGGAATAATTTCAATGGCGGGAAGGGCTTTGCCCTCCAGCACGGCCACAGAAAACTCACGGCCCTGCACAAACTGCTCCAGAACGGTGCGTCCACCCAGCTTCCGGCTTTCCTCCAGCGCATAGCGCAGCTCTTGCTCCGTGCGGGCAATGTGCACGCCGATGGACGACCCGCTGGCCAGCGGCTTGACCACCACGGGCAGCCGGGTGCGGGAGATCACATCTTCCAGATCCTCCCGGGCACAGTCCACCGTCTCCCAAGCGGGGGTGAACACATCGGGATGTCCGGCCACCAGCCGCTTGGTCAGATCCTTATCCAACGCGATGGCGTTGCCAAGGTAGCCTGCACCCGTGTAGGGAATGCCCAGCAGATCAAAGGCAGCCTGCACGCGCCCATCCTCTCCACAGGTGCCGTGCAGCGCCAGAAACACGCAGTCCGCCATCTGGCACAGCTCCAGCACGCCGGGACCAAACTGGCTGGGAGAAGGGTCTTTCCGGCCGGCCTTGACCTGCATCAGATCAGGGGCCTGTGCGGACACGATGCAGAACTGCTCCGGAATGGGGGTGTCAAACAGCTGCTCGGGCCGCTCCACCCCCCGATCCTGCATACCAAAATACATATCAACCAGCGCCACCCGGTGTCCGCGCTGACGCAGGGCCTGACACACTTTTGCCCCGGAAGAAAGGGAAACGTTGCGCTCCGGGCTGAGCCCACCTGCCAGAACAACGATTTTCATCATATCAAAAACACCTCTAAACCGTATACTGTCTCAGTTTATGCATGAACAAGATATTTTAGCACATTTTTCCCGAATACTCAATGGCGTAATTGCATTTTCGACGAAAGGCTTTTGTAGGTTGTACAATGATGTGTGACAAAGAAAAATAAAGATAGCGAATAGGGCTGGCCTGTGATACGGTTGAGTTGTCCAGACAAAACCGAAAGGCAGGTGCCAACACTATTCGCTATGGATAAGATAACACAAACTATGCGGTATCGGCAATCCCTAATTTTGTACGCACAGAAGCACGGTGTCACAAAAGCAGCCGTTCGTTACCGCACAAACCGCCAGTATATTTACCGCTGGCTCAAACGCTATGACGGAACACTGGCATCGCTGGCTGATCGTTCTCATCGTCCTCGCAGCCACCCCAATCAGCATACAAGCGAGGAGATCAAGCTAATCCTCAATATGCGCCGTCGGAATCCTAACAGTGGTATTGTTGTGTTCTGGGTCAAGCTTCGTCAAAGGGGTTATACGCGCTCTATTTCCGGCTTATACCGGTTTCTACGCAAACGAAACGCTTTGGCATTAAAACTGCCAAACCCAAAGAAATATAGACCAAAACCTTACGAACAAATGCAGTATCCTGGTCAGCGAGTTCAGATCGATGTCAAATTTGTTCCGCAGGTCTGCATTGTTGGGCAAAAAGAACCGACTCAATGGTATCAGTATACTTTTATCGTCGAATATAGCCGCTTTCGTTATCTGGAGGCATTCCCGGACCACAGCACATACTCTTCAT
>JAZNMM010000027.1:0-10208 GCA_045579605.1 Lawsonibacter sp. | reverse complement strand
TAGCCCTTGGCCAGCTTCAGGATCTTATTTCTTCTCTTGCGCGTCATCATCGCGCCCTTAACTCTTGCCATTGTTGTCTACCTCCCTTTCCTTACTTGTACAGGATCATGCGCTTGACCGCCGCCTCATTGGTCTTGTCGGCGTAGGCAGTGCCGCGCAGGTGACGCTTGAGCTTGGTGGTCTTGCCGTGGCCGTTGAGCAGGTGACGCTTCTTGGTCATGGCGCGCTTGACTTTGCCGGACTTGGTGAGGGAGAAGCGCTTCTTGGCGCCGCTGTGAGTCTTGATCTTCGGCATAACAGAAAACTCCTTTTCTTATTTTCTTACTTCTTTTGCGCTCTTGGGGGACAGGAAGATGGACATGTGCCGGCCTTCCAGCTTGGGCTCCTTGTCCAGAGAGGCACAGTCCTTGCACTCCTCGGCAAACTTGACCAGCAGACCCTGACCGATGTCAGTGTGTGCCATCTCGCGGCCGCGGAAGCGGACGGTGACCTTGACGCGGTTGCCCTCGCCCAAAAACTTCTGGGCGTTGCGCAGTTTGACATTGAAGTCGTTCACGTCGATGCTGGGGGACATGCGGACCTCTTTGATCTCCACCACGCGCTGATTTTTGCGGGCTTCCTTCTCGCGCTTGGTCTGCTCGAACCGGAACTTGCCGTAGTCCATGATTTTGCACACGGGGGGCACGGCGTTGGGAGAGATCTTGACCAGGTCCAGACCCTGCTCCTCAGCAAGATTCAGGGCGTCCTGGGCGGACATGATCCCCAGCTGTTCGCCGGTTTCGGAAATCAGGCGGACCTCTTTGTCACGAATGTCTTCATTGATCTGATGACCTGTGTTAGCGATGGGAAAGCACCTCCAAACAAAAATAAATGTGCGGCAAGCCGAAATGGCACCCGCACACACAAAAACCCACCGGGAAATCCGGTGAAGCATTTTCCATGTTGACCCTTGAGCCTGAGGCCTGGGGTGAGGACGGGGACCGTTCCTGCTTTGTTTTGCCTTGACAGTATATCAGCCCAGGGACGGTATGTCAATAGGAATTTCAAATATTTTTACACCAAAAAACAAGGGCGGAGCATGGCGCTCCGCCCTTGCGGTATGCACTTAGTTGGCACTGCCGAACTCGTTGAAGAAACGGTCGTGAATGGCCTGAACGGCGCGCTCGGCGTCACGCTCGTCCACCAGAACGGACACCTTGATCTCGCTGGTGGAGATCATGTTGATATTGATGCCGGCGGAGAACAGGGCCTCAAACATCTTGCAGGCCACGCCAGAGTTGTTGGCCATGCCGGCGCCCACGATGGAGATCTTGGCGACCTTGTCGGTGACCTCCATGGACTTGAAGCCGATCAGTTCCCGGTTGGCTTCCATGACCTGGCGGGCACGCTCCATATCGTCCTGAGAGACGGTGAAGCTGATATCCTTGGACGCATCGCGGCCAATGGACTGGAGAATGATGTCCACGTTGACCTTTTCTTTGGCCAGCAGGGAGAAGATCTTAAAGGCGATGCCGGGGCGGTCCTCCAGACCGACCAGGGCCACCCGGGCCACATTCTTATCCTTGGCAACACCGCTGACATGAGTTTTTTCCATGTTTTTCACGACCTCCTTGACTTTGGTACCGGGCTTTCCGCTCAGGCTGGAAAGCACTTCCATATTGACGTTGTAGCGCTTGGCCATCTCGACCGAGCGGTTGTGGAGCACCTGGGCGCCGAGGCTGGCCAGTTCCAGCATCTCGTCGAAGGTGATCTCGTCCAGCTTCTTGGCGCCGGTGACGTGTCGGGGATCGGCGGTATACACTCCGTCCACGTCGGTGTAGATCTGGCACAGGTCGGCGTGCAGTGCCGCAGCCAGCGCCACGGCAGAGGTGTCCGAGCCGCCGCGGCCCAGAGTGGTGACATCATCGTACTTGTTGATGCCCTGGAAGCCGGTGACCAGTACGATCTTCTTCTTGTCCAGCTCCTTCCGGATGCGCTCGGCGCGCACACGCTTGATGCGCGCGAGACTGTAGTTGGAGTCGGTGAGCATGCCTGCCTGCCAGCCGGTCAGGGACACGGCCTGGAAGCCCATGGACTCAAGGGCCATGGCACACAGGGAGACGGAGATCTGCTCGCCGGTGGACAGGAGCATATCCATCTCACGCTTGGAGGCGTTGGGATTGATCTCCTTGGCCTTGGCGATCAGGTCGTCGGTGGTGTCGCCCTGGGCGGAGAGGACCACCACCACGTCGTTGCCCTTCTTATAGGTCTCGGAGATGATGCGAGCCACGTTGAACATGCGCTCGGCATTGGCGACGGAGGAGCCGCCGAATTTTTGCACGATAAGAGCCATAAGTGTTGTTACCTCCTAACATCAAGTGGGCGGTCAGCCCAGCACCCGGATCAGGGACTGGACGTCCATGCCGGAGAGCAGTTGGTTCAGCTGAGCCTGGGTCATCGCCTCGGTGAGGAAAGCGATCTCCTGTGCGGGAGCGCCGCCCCGGGCCAGAGGGGTGATCTCGCCGCAGGCGGCACGGACCGCATCCAGAGCGCCGTTGGCGCGCACGTACCAGCGGAAGGTGAGTCCGTCGGGGGACTGGACCAGCGACTTGTCACCGGCGGCCCATTCGTTGCGCTTGCGGGTGGGCACGTCCTTGGCGATGTCCACCACGTCACCCACCACGGCGCTGGCGGTGGGCAGCTTGCCCGCGCCGCGGCCGTAGAACATCACATCGCCCACGGCGTTGCCGGTGGCGGCGATGGCGTTGAACACGTCTTCCACACCGGACAGGGGATTTTCCCCGCTGACCAGATGGGGGGCGACATAGGCGCACACCTTACCGTTCTCCATGCGCAGGGCGCGGCCCAGCAGCTTGATCTTGTAGCCGCAGGAGTTGGCATAGTCCACGTCGGCAAGAGTGATGGCGGTGATGCCCTGGGTGGGCACCTGCTCGGGGTAAACGTGTCGGCCAAAGGCCAGCGCGGCAAGGATACAAATCTTGCGGCAGGCGTCGTGTCCCTCAATGTCGGCGGAGGGATCGCGCTCGGCGTAGCCGTTGTCCTGGGCCTCCTTCAGTGCCTGCTCAAAGGACAGGCCGGCCCGGATCATCCGGGTGAGGATATAGTTGGTGGTGCCATTGAGGATGCCGCGCACCTCGCTGAGCTCATTGCCTGCCAGACAGTTGGTCAGCGGACGCAGCACGGGGATACCGCCGCCCACGCTGGCTTCAAACAGATAGCTGACACCCTTTTCCTTGGCCAGCTGGAGCAGGTCGTAGCCGTGGGTGGCCACCAGCTCCTTGTTGGAGGACACCACGCTCTTGCCCGCGCTCAGGGCCCGGCGGGTGAAGTCCAGCGCCACAGTGGCGCCGCCGATGGTCTCCACCACGATGTCCACCGCGGGGTCGTTCTCGATGACGGAGAAGTCGGTGACAAAGTAGTCTTTATAAGGGCTGTCGGGGAACTGGCGCACATCAAGAATATACTTCAGATTGACGGGCTGGCCGGCGCGCTGTTCGATCAGCGCACGGTTCATGGTCAGCACGTCGGCCACGCCGGAACCGACGGTGCCGAAGCCAAGGATCGCAACATTCACCATTGTTTTTCTCTCCTCACATGTTCGCATTCATAAAAATACCTGATCAGCCGGCGAGTATCTCGCACTTGAGCACGCCGGAGCGGGCGCGTACCGCGTCCAAAAGGGCGTCCAGAGCCACATCCAGGGCAGAGGTCTCCGCGGTGACGGTGACCACAGCACAGCCGTTGGAAGGAATGGTCTGGTTGATGGTCAGGATATTGCCGCCGTTTCCGCCAAACACATTCAGCACGCCGGACAGAACACCCGGTTCGTCTTTGAGCAGGATATGAAAGGTGACGATGCGCCCGTGGAGCATATCCTGAAAGGGACGCACGGCATCCTTATATTTATAGTATGCACTGCGGCTGATGCCCACGGCATGGGCTGCGCCGTTGACCGTAGTCTCTTCTCCGGTCTCCAGCAGACTTTTGGCCTGAGCCACTTTGCGGAAGATCTCCGGCATGGCGTCAGCCTCGACAATGAAATACTTTGGAGTATGGCTCACGGTGTTCTCCTCCAGTTTATGCAGTGTGCGTGTCCGCGTTGAGAGAGCATTTGTTTTTGTGCTGTGGTCTATTTTAGCACATCAAACCCCGGTATGCAATCGGGCAGGGAGGGGAAAGACGACGATTTTCACGGCTTTGACACGGATTTTGTGGGCGAAATACACAACAAGGAAAACGGGGGGCAAAAGGTGCCCGGCCGGGCACCTTTTGTAATTGGGATCAGGGAGTGGATGGGTCCTGCTCATCAAAGACGGGCAGGTCAAGGACCACAGAGTTGTCCTCGCTTCCCGGGGTGGTCACGACGGGAATGCTGGGTTCCAGTGTGCCCTCGGGGGTGTGGACGGTGCACACAGGCCGGGCCTGTATGGCGGCCAGGGTGGCATCGGTATCGCTGACGGTGACCCCGTCCAGTTGGTTGCGCTCATAGATCAGGGGGTGGACGGTGAGCTTGCAGTCGGCGGGACAATAGTCGCTTACCAATCCGCCGCTGACGCTGCACACCCGGGCGCTGACCTGAGCGGAGTGGCAGTCGCAGAACTGGGTGGGCGCATCGTCCTTGAGCACGTACATACCGGCTGCACGGCTGCCCCGGGGATCGCTTTTACAGGCGGCGGCAGCGAGAAGTCCGCTGTCCGTACAGTAGGAGACGTATACCAGATCGTTGGGCTGGAAGAACTCCTTGTCGGCCAGACCGGCATGGGCCCGGGTCATCACCTTGCTGAAGGTGAGAGCGGCGGGGTTGCGGCCACTGCTGCGCACCCGCTCGGGAGAACCGTAGCCCGTCCAGACGACGGCGGTGTAGTAGGGGGAGTAGCCGGCAAACCACCGGTCGTGGTCGCTGGTGGTGGAGCCGGTCTTGCCGGCGATGTGCATGCCGGACACCTTGGCCTCATAGCCGGTACCGGAGGTCACTACATTGCTGAGCATGGTGTTCATATAATACGCGGTGGATGCCTTGACGGACACTTTGCTCTCCTGCCGGTTTTCCAGGATGACCTCGCCGTCGGCATTGACCACGTGGGTGTAGGTGCGCGAGGGGGTATAGATGCCCTGATTGGGGAACACACGGAAGGCCTCGGCCATATCCCGGGTGTTTACGCCGCCGGTCAGACCGCCCATGGACATGGCGGCGGGAGCGGAGGCGTCGGCATCTTTCAGGTCGATGTGGAAGCGATCCTCCACAAATTTGAAGCTTTCTACCGGGGTGAGAATATCGCTGATGATGCGGTAGGCCACGGTGTTGGTGGACTTGGTCACCGCGGTGAACACGGACGTCAGGCCGGCATACTTGGCGTTGCCGGAGTTGACGGGGTAGGGCTTGTCATTGAGCAGCTGATAGGGATAGTCGTCCACGGCGGTCAGAGGGGTGATCAGGCCCAACTCGATGGCCGGCGCGTATACGGCCAGCGGCTTGAAGGAGGAGCCGGGTTGCCGGGCGGCGGCGGTGGCGTTGTTGCGCCAGCGGTTGCCCGTTTTTTCGCCCACCTGTCCCACCATGGCCACCACGTCGCCCGTCTCGTTGTCCAGAACGGTGATGGCCGACTGCAGCTGCTGGCCGTTGGCCGAGGGCCAGGGGAAGTTGTCGGTGTTTTCGTAGATGTCCTCCACCATGGACTGCAGCTTGGGGTCCACGCAGGTGTAGATGGACAGGTTGCCCGAGAGCACCATGTTGTGTGCCACGCCGGTGTCCACACCCAAATGAGCGGCCAGATCGTTCGTCACGTCGGTGATGACCTGTTCCTCGTACCAGGAGTAGATATCCGAGCTGCCCGAGCCGGCGGGGGAGTCCACCGCCTTGCTGGTAAACACCAGCTCCTGAGTCTTGGCCTGCTCGTACTCCTCCAGGGTCAGATACTCCTGCTCATACATGGCCCGAAGCACCAGGTTTTTGCGCCGCTGGTTGTTTTCCGGGTTGGTGTAGGGGTCGTAGAGGGAGGGGTTGTTGGTGATGGAGATGAGACTGGCGCATTCGGCCACTGTCAGCTCGTCCAGCGGCTTGCCGAAATATTTGTAGGAAGCGGTATAAACACCGTCGCAGTTACGGCCCAAATAAATATAGTTCAGATACCACTCGAGGATGGTTTCCTTGTTGTATTTTTTTGTACATTCCAGCGCGGTGAAGATCTCCCACACCTTGCGCTTGACCGTGGTGTCGTCATAGGTGGTGACGTTCTTGATCAGCTGCTGAGTGATGGTGGAGCCACCCTGAATGTCCTGTCCGGTGAACATGAGCAGGATCGCCTTGGCGGTACGCCGCCAGTCTACGCCGGGGTGCTTCCAGTAGCGCTGGTCCTCGATGGCCACGGTGGCGTTGATCAGGTCTTCGGGAATATCGTCATATTCTACCCAAACGCGGTTTTCATCTCCGTGCAGGGTGCGCAGCTCCCGGTACTGGCCCTGATTGTCCGTATAGTAAAGCGTGGAGTTGATGCCCACCCGGAAACTGTCCAGATCCAAATCTGCCGTGGGTATGATGACGGACTGGACATACACGGCGGCAAAGCAGGCCAGCAGTACCGAAGTGGTCAGCATGACCAGCAGCAGCGTGCCTACTACCTTCAGCGCAAGGCGCAGGGGGGAGCGCCGCCGTCTTCTGCGGCGGGGGCGGCTGCCGGGAGTGCGGTCAGAATTGGATTGATTGGGCATCAGGATCACCTCCGAATGTGCAAAACACAGGTGCCGGGGGGAGAACATACTCCCACTAACTTTGGTTATTATACCACGAATTCCATATTTGTCCACCCCGGTGTTCCCGAGGATTCGAATTTTGCAGGAGAAAAAAATACCCCTTGTTTCTATTGATTTTTACCCCCGTACAGGGTAAAATCAAGGTACGACGCACACAGAAAGGAGATCGAACCATGAGCGAAGAATTCGGCCCGGATTTCATCACCGTCACCGACGAGGACGGCAATGAATTTGAACTGGAGCATCTGGACACACTGGAGCATAAGGGCACGGTCTATATGGCGTTCTTCCCCGCCGTACAGGGCGAGCAGGACGAAAACGGCGAGGTCGTGGACGTGGATGTGGATGACGAGGAATACGGCATGGTCATCATGAAGGTCATTGAGGAAAACGGCGAAGAGCTGTTCTCCACGCTGGACAGCGAGGAGGAGGAAGTGACCGTCTACGAGCTGTTCATGGAGCGGCTGTTCCAGGACGAGGAATAAGCACCGAATTTCCTGCTCGGTGCGTGATGGGTCCTTTTAAAACCCACATTTACGAAACGGGACGCCCCCTCACGGCGCGGATTGCAGGCCTCCCGGCTCCCCTGAGGATCGCCGGACGTTGGAAGCAGCGAAGCGCAGTGGAGGCGACCCACCTGCCATACGTGCAGGTTTTTAATTGGATCCACACGGCCAGAGCGGGGCTTTTTGCTCCCACCGCGCCGCAGCTTTGCTGCGGCGCGCTTTTTTGCGTTGTGTATAGTTTTTTGCCGGCGCGATATACTATGCACATACCGTGAAAAAGGAGGAAGTATACGATGCTGTTAGATAGAATCGCTCTGATCCTGCTGATCGTGGGCGGACTGAACTGGGGCAGCGTGGGTCTGTTTGGCTTTGACCTGGTGGCCTTTGCCTGCGGCGGCTCTGCGGCGCTGATCAGCCGCGTGGTCTACACGCTGGTGGGATTGTCTGCCGTGTGGTGCATTACCCTGCTGTTTCGGGAACGGGGCACCATGGAACATCCTGCGTAAACATACCCCGCGGGGCATAGCCCCCGGCTGCCGTACCGGCGGCCGGGGGCTGTGTCATGTCCGGGCTTGACAGGGGTGGTCAGTGTGGTACAATCTATATACACCCCACCCCCCTGGGGTGGTAAACCAAAGCGAAACGAGTGATCCAATGAAACAGAAATTCAACGTGACGGGCATGACGTGCTCGGCCTGCTCCATCCATGTGGAAAAGGCGGTCAATGCCCTGGACGGCATCCACTCTGCGGCGGTCAATCTGATGGCCGGCAGCATGGTGGTGGACTACGATGCACAGGTGCTCAGCAGTGAGGATATTATAGCTGCGGTGGTGCGCGCGGGCTATGGCGCGTCCCTGCCGGACAAGCGCCGCAAGCCCAATCGCCGGACACCGAAACAGGACCCTGTGCACAGTGAGCTGGCGCAAATGAAGGGACGGCTGATCTGGTCACTGGTATTCATGCTGCCCTTGTTCTATGTTGCTATGGGGCATATGCTGGGCGCGCCCCTGCCCGGATTTCTTTTGGGGGCGGAAAATGGGGTGGCCTATGGACTGACCCAGCTGCTGCTTACGATCCCCATTTTGTACATCAACGACAAATATTTTAAGGTGGGGTTCAGGACCCTGCTCCACCGTGCGCCTAATATGGACTCCCTCATCGCGGTTGGGTCAGGTGCGGCGGTGGTCTATGGTGTGTTCGCCATTTATCAGATGGCCTACGGACTGGGACACGGGGACATGGAGCGGGTGATGGACTACCATATGGACCTGTACTTTGAGTCTGCCGGTATGATCCTGACCCTCATCACACTGGGCAAGTTCCTTGAGACCCGGTCCAAGGGAAAGACATCTCAGGCCATCACCCGACTGATGGATCTCTCTCCAAAGACCGCCCGCGTGCAGCGGGAAGGGGGCGAGATCGAGATCCCCGTGGACGAGGTGCGTGTGGGCGACCGGGTGGTGGTCCGCCCCGGACAGGCCGTTCCGGTGGACGGCATTCTCGTGGAGGGCAGCTCCGCTGTGGATGAATCCGCCCTGACCGGAGAATCTCTGCCGGTGGATAAAACGGTGGGTGACCGGGTGGCCGCCGCGTCCATCAACAAGTCGGGTGCCTTTGTATTTGAGGCTCTGCGGGTGGGGGAGGACACCACCCTTGCGCAGATGATACGGCTGGTGGAGGAGGCCTCCGCATCCAAAGCGCCCATCGCCAAGCTGGCAGATAAGGTGGCCGGGGTGTTTGTTCCTGTGGTCATGGCCATCGCCGCCGTGACCGCTGTGGTGTGGCTGGCTGTTACCGGAGGAGATGTTACTGCTGCGCTGACGGCGGGCATTTCCGTGCTGGTCATTTCCTGTCCCTGCGCTCTGGGTCTTGCCACCCCTGTGGCCATTATGGTGGGCACGGGCAAGGGGGCGGAGAACGGGATCCTTGTCAAGTCCGCCGAGGGGTTGGAGACGCTGCACGAGGTGGACACCGTGGTGCTGGACAAGACCGGCACGCTGACCCAGGGCAAGCCGGTGGTCACCGACATCATATGTGCCGCGGACATGACCGGGGAGGTGCTGCTCAATCTGGCCGCCTGTCTGGAACAGTACTCGGAGCATCCTCTGGCCGCCGCTATTCTGGAGGCCGCCGCCCAGCGGGGGCTGAAACCGGTGGCAGTGGAGGAGTTTTGGGCGGTGCATGGAAAGGGTGTGACCGCCGTGCTGGGTGACCGGCGCTACGCCGGCGGAAACCGGGCCATGATGGAGGCGCTGGGGGTGGATATCTCCGGCTTTGACACACCGGTCAGACAGCTGGCCGAGCAGGGGAAAACACCCCTGTTCTTTGCCAACGAAAGCCGGGTGCTGGGCGTGATCGCTGTGGCAGACACCCTCAAGTCCACCAGCGTCCGGGCGGTGGAGGCATTCCGGGAACTGGGACTGGAAGTGGTCATGCTCACCGGGGACAACCGGCGCACCGCCGCCGCTATCGGCGGACAGCTGGGCGTGGACCGGGTGCTGTCTGAGGTGATGCCCCAGGACAAGGAGCAGACCATTCGCAGGCTGCAGGAGCAGGGTTGCCGGGTGGCGATGATCGGCGACGGGGTGAACGACGCCCCCGCCCTGGCCCGCGCTGATGTGGGCATTGCCATCGGAGCGGGAACAGACGTGGCCATAGAGAGTGCGGACATCGTGCTGATGAAGTCCGACCTGCTGGACGCGGCGGCGGCGGTGGAGCTATCCCGGGCCACTATGCGGAACATCCGTCAGAACCTGTTCTGGGCCTTTTTCTACAACAGCATCGGCATCCCGCTGGCGGCGGGTGTGTTTTACCCGCTGCTGCAGTGGCAGCTCAGTCCCATGTTCGGTGCTGCCGCCATGAGCCTGAGTTCCGTGTGCGTGGTGTCCAACGCCCTGCGGCTGCGCCGGTTCAAAAGCCGTTTTCGTACCCAACTGCCCGAAGCAAGGGTG
>JAZNMM010000026.1:0-11173 GCA_045579605.1 Lawsonibacter sp. | reverse complement strand
TGTTATGCAATAAGAAAGGGCGCGACCCGGCCGGGTCGCGCCCTTTCTTATTGCATAACACAAATCTTAATTTCAGCCCGTCATTTTTTCACGGGAAGCATAAATGGCAGCAAGCGCACGGTCGATTTCACTCTGTGTATAGACCTTTTGCTCTCCCCCGGTCCGGGCACTGTCATAGTCGGAACGCAGTTCCTGCGTCGCTGCCTCCGAAGCCAAGCTTCCTTCCGCAAAGGTCCTTCCATAGTACACACGCTGCTCCACATTCGGGTCATCCCCCACACGCAGCGACACCGTATAGTAGTAGGTACCGTCCTGATGACAGGCCTCCATCTGAGAAATATGCACCCGCTCCGGGTGGGCTTCATTCACCATAAGCAGGAGAAAGCTGTTCTCCACCTGGTCAAAGGCGGCCGGACGGGGGCACAAAACATCATAAAGCATCATCAGTCCGGCCAGCACGATCAACACCAGCAGGAAGCCAACCAGCATCCCAGTGCCCCTCTTGATGGGGCTGCCCTTGCTGGCCTGGGTCATGTTGTGCAAAATCAGCGGGTCGCCGGTCAAGCCGATTTGCGCGGGAACAAATTCATCAGACGGAATTCTCATGGTGCTACCTCCTTACTGCGTCCGGCCCTTTCTTCGTTAATATTTTAACACATTCCTCAGGGGATGTCAAGCCATTCTATGCCTCTCTCCCCTGTGCCCGATGACAGCATAGCACGCCGTCCCTCCTGTGTCCACCAACCTGAATTTGCATTTGCCGTTTTCAGGAGGAACTTCAGGTTTCCGTGGGTCACTTTGTTCCCGCTACCGCCTCAGCCACCCGGATTCCGTCCACGGCGGCGGACACGATGCCCCCGGCATAGCCCGCACCCTCCCCGCAGGGGAACAACCCCCGCAGCGTCGACTGGCCGGTCTCATCCCGGAGGATGCGTACCGGCGAGGAGGACCGGGTCTCCACACCCGTCAGCACCGCTTCCGGGTGGGCAAACCCCCGCAGTCTGCGGTCCAGAAGGGGAATTGCTCCCCGCAGGGTGTCCGTGACGTAACCGGGCAGACAGCCCTCCAGCCGCGTCCAGGTCACGCCGGGACGGTAGCTTGGGAGCACGCTTCCTACACCGGTGGAGGGTCGGTCGGCCAGAAAATCGCCCACCAATTGGGCAGGAGCGTGGAAATTTCTGCCCCCAAGCTCATAGGCCGCCCGCTCCCACTGTTCCTGAAAGCGCACGCCGGCCAAGGGGTCGCCGCCGGGGAAATCCTTCGGGGTCACCCCTACCAGCAAGCCTCCGTTGATGTTTGCTCCGTCCCGGGCGCGCAGGCTCATGCCGTTGGTCACCAGCTGGCCCGGCTCGGAGGCTGCCGCCACCACCTGTCCCCCCGGGCAGACACAGAAGGAAAAGGCAGAGCGGCCGTTGTCCAGATGGCAGGCCAGCTTATAGTCCGATGGGGGCAGCTGCTCCCACGCCGGGCCGTACTGGGCCGCGCTGACCAACGATTGCGGATGCTCGATCCGCACGCCGATGGCAAAGGGCTTTTGCTCCATGGGCACGCCCATCTGTTCCAGCATACGGAAGGTATCCCGGGCCGAATGTCCGGGGGCGAGGATCAGGTCGGTGCAGGCCAGATCGTATCGGCCCGCAGGCTCCTCCACGACAATGCCCTCCACCCCGGCCGCGCCGGTCTTGATGCCGCACAGGCGGCTTTCAAACCGGACATCACAGCCCAGGGTGATGAGCTCCTGCCGAATGCTTTTTACCACCTCACGCAGCACGTCGGTGCCGATGTGGGGCTTGTGGGACCAAACCACGTCCCCGGGCGCACCGTGGGCCACCAGCGTGTCCAGCACGGCGGAGATACGCCCGTCATGGGTGCCGGTGGTCAGCTTGCCGTCGGAAAACGTGCCGGCGCCCCCCTCACCAAACTGCACGTTGGACACCGGGTCCAAAGGGCCACCGCTCCAGAAGCGCTCCACGTCCCCGGTGCGCTCCTCCACCTTGCGCCCCCGCTCCAGCACAACGGGGGCAAGCCCCGCCCGGGCCAGAAACAGGGCGGCAAACAGGCCGGCCGGACCCATGCCCACCACCACCGGAGGTTTCCCTCCCCGCCGGCGCACCGGAGGAAACACGTAGGGTTCAGGGGTGTGCAGCGCCGCCTTGGGGTTGCGGGCCCGGTCAAGCACCGCGCGCTCATTGCGCACCTGCACATCCACGGTGCACACATAGTGCACCTGACTTTTGTTCCGGGCGTCAATGGACTGGCGGACCAGGTCCATTTGCTCAATGTCGCCAAGGCGAAGCTTCAGCGCCCGGGCGGCACGCTGTTTGAGTTGTTCCATATCCCACTGCAGGGGCAGCTTCAGGTCGCGCACGCGGATCATGGCGCTCACCTCCGTTTGGTGTATGTTCCTAGTGTACCACAGGCCGGAAAAAAAGGAAAGTCAATCCGACTCCCCCTCCGGCCGCTCCTCAAGTGCGCAGGCCGGACCGATGCTGTGCTGGCCATAGCGCTGGCGGATATCGTCCAGCGCATGGCCCAGCTGTTCCCGACGGCGACTGGGTCCATCGTCCCAAAACAGGTCCAGCTGTCCTCCCTGCTCTCCGGCGGGAGCCAGACTGATGGCGGTAATGGTAATGGCACGCACCGGCTTATCCCAGTGCCAGTTTGCCCCGATGATGTCCATGGCACAGTCCACCAGATCCCGAGCTACAAAGCTGGGCCGGACCAGCCGCTGACGGCGGCTGATATCCCGGAAGTCCGGCGTGCGCAAACTCACCTGCACTGCCGCACATTTTAGCCCGTGGTGCCGCAGCCGGGCGGCCACGCTGTCCGCCAGCATGGCAACTCCCGAGCGCACCTGCTCCCGTCCCATCAGGTCATGGGGAAAAGTGAATCCATTGCCTACCGACTTGGGCGGCACATATTCTCCCGCCGGGCGCACGGGGCTTTGGTCCCGTCCGTTGGCGTAGTCGTGCAGCTGCAGCCCATGCTGCCCCAGCAGCCGGCCCAGCACCTCCCGGTCAAAGGCGGCCAGCTGTCCGATGGTATGCACGCCATAGCGCTCCAACTCCTGCGCCGCCGCCCGTCCCACAAACAGCAGGTCGGTCACGGGAAGGGGGAACACCATGGTCTCCACATCCTCCCGGCCGATGACGGTGGTGGCATCGGGCTTCTGGTAATCGCTGCCCAGCTTGGCAAACACTTTATTGAAAGACACGCCTACCGACACCGTCAGACCCAGTTCGGTGCGCACGTGCCCTCGAATCCGGTCAGCCAGCCCCCGGGAATCACCGCCGAACAGGTGTAGCGTGCCCGTCACGTCCAGCCAGCTCTCATCGATCCCGAAGGGCTCTACCCGGTCGGTATATTCCTCATAAATGGCGTTGACACGCCGGGAGCACTCCCGATACCGGTCATGGTGGGAGGGCAGCAGCACCAGCTGGGGGCACTTGCGCCGGGCCTGCCAGATGGTCTCTGCCGTGCGCACACCGAAGGCCTTGGCCGGCTCATTCTTGGCCAGAATAATCCCGTGCCGCCCCTCCGGGTCCCCGCACACCGCCACGGGCAAGTGGCGCAGCTCCGGACGGTCCAGCAGTTCCACCGAAGCAAAAAAACTATTCAGATCACAGTGAAGGATCACCCGTTCCACGCCCTCACCCCCTTCTCCTTCCTATCATACGCTTTCACAGCCGAAAAGTCAAACAATTGTTCTATTTTCCTTCTTGACTTGCCCGGCGGCTTGGATTACAATGATGGTACTTGAACAAAAGGAGGCCGGCCTGTGGATCGGGAACACACCTGCTGCTTTACCGGACATCGGCCGGACAAGCTGCCCTGGCACACCAACGAAAAGGACCCCCGCTGTGCACACCTGCTGCAGGCCATGGATCAGGCGCTGGAGCGCGCGTACCAGGCCGGCTGCCGGCACTTTATCTGCGGCATGGCCCGGGGCTGTGATCTGTACTTCTGTGCGCAGGTGCTGGCCCTGCGGGACCGGTACGCCGACGTTACGGTGGAGGCCGCCATCCCCTGCCAAAGTCAAACAGACGGCTGGCCGGAGGAGGAGCGGGCACGCCACGCCGCCCTACTGGATCAATGCAACTTTGAGACCATGGTGCAGCACCATTACGACCGGGGGTGCATGATGCGCCGCAACCGCTATATGGTGGACCGCTCCTGCCGCATTATCGCCGTGTACGACGGTATTCCCAAGGGAGGCACCGCCAGCACCCTTGCTTATGCCATGAAGCAGGATCTGACCTGTGATATTATCCGACTGGAGTGACCTGTGTGGAAAAAACACTGATGCACATCTGCTGCGCCCCCTGCGCCAACCGCCCCATCGCTCTGCTGCGGGAGGAGGGCATTGAACCGGTGGGCTTTTGGTATAACCCCAACATCCACCCCTACACCGAGTACCAGGCGCGCAAGCACACGCTGGAAGAGTATTCCAAACAGATCGGCATGAAGCTGGTCATCGGCGGCACCTACGATCTGCGCCCCTTTGTCACCGCGGTGGCGAACAATATCGACGGGCGCTGCGTCCACTGCTACACCTGCCGCATGGAGGCCACCGCCAAATACGCCGCAGACAACGGATTCTCCCACTTCACCACCTCCCTGCTCATCAGCCCCTATCAAAACCACGAGCTCATCTGCGCCATCGCCCACCGGGCGGCAGAGCAATACGGGGTCGAGTTTCTTTACCGTGATTTCCGCCCTCTGTTTCAGGAGGGCCAGGACTTCGCCCGGGCGCAGGAAATGTATATGCAAAAATACTGCGGCTGCATCTTCAGCGAGGAAGAGCGCTACCGCAAACGAAAAAAGCAACCTTGACGGACAGAACGAACACCGCCACCCGGCAATCGGGTGGCGGTGTTCGTTTCATGTTTATACTCCCTGAGCCATCATAGCCTGAGCGATACGCTTGAAGGAGGCAATATCGTTGCCTGCGATCAGGTCGTAACCCAGACCGTACTCCTCCGCCGCGGCGGCGGAAGCGTCGTAGATGGAGCTCATAATGGCACGCAGCCGCTCATCCACTTCCTTGCGCGTCCAGCTGTACCGGATAGAGTTCTGAGCCATCTCCAATGCGGAGACTGCCACGCCGCCGGAACCGGCGGCCTTGGCCCCCGCAGTAAGGATCTTGGGGCTCAAACGCAGGATCTTCAGCGCATCGGCGGTGGCAGGCATATTGGCCGCCTCTACATAGTAACGCACGCCATTGCTCAGAATGGCCACGGCATCATGCACATCGATCTCATTCTGGGTGGCACAGGGGATGGCAACGTCACCGCTGACGCCCCAGGGCTTCTGGCCGGGGAAGAAGTCCACACCGAACTTGTCTGCGTAGGGCTGGACCCGGTCATCGCCTCCCTGGCGCATGGCCACCATGAAATCAAACTTCTCCTGGGTACACACGCCGTCGGGGTCATAGATATAGCCGTCCGGGCCGGACAGGGTAACTACCTTCGCCCCCAGTTCCGCCGTCTTGCGGCACACACCCCAGGCCATGTTGCCAAACCCGGAGACGATGATGCGCTTGCCGGCCAGCTTCTCGCCCCGATGCTCCAGCATCCGCTCCAGGAAATACACCGCGCCGAAGCCGGCCGCCTCCTGACGGATACGGCTGCCGCCGTAAGTCAACCCCTTGCCGGTCAGAGCACTGCTCTCCGCCCGGCCGGTAAGCTTCTTATACGCACCGTACAGATAACCGATCTCCCGGGAGCTGACACCGATGTCACCGGCAGGCACATCAGTATCCGCACCGATGTAGCGATACATGGCGCTCATAAAGCTCTGGCAGAAACGCATGATCTCCCGATCACTCTTGCCCCGGGGGTCAAAGTCCGAGCCACCGCCCGCGCCGCCGATGGGCAGACCGGTCAGCGCGTTTTTATACGTCTGTTCAAAGCCAAGGAACTTGACCACCGAGGGGTTTACGCCGGGATGGAATCGCAGGCCGCCCTTGTAAGGACCGATAGCGCTGTTGAACTGCACACGGTAGCCCCGGTTGGTGTGGGCCACCCCCTGATCGTCCACCCAGGGAACCAGGAAGGAAAACATACGCTCCGGCTCCACCATGCGGGTGAGCAGGTCCATCTTCTCATAGCGGGGATCGTCCACCGCCGGCTCGATCATCTCCAGCCAGGCCTGCACGGACTGCAGGTACTCCGGCTCGTGGGCATAACGTGCTTTCAGGTCATTCAATACTCGATTGACATATTCGTTCATGGGAAGTCCTCCCTTACACCAGACCGTAAGCCAACATGGAGTTGGCCACCTTCAGGAAACCGGCGATGTTCGCACCGGCCACCAGGTCGCCGGGCATGCCGTACTCGGCAGCGGCAGAGGCGGCGTTGTGGTACAGGTCTGTCATGATCTGCTTGAGATGCTCATCCACTTCCTCAAAGCTCCAGAAAAAGCGCATGGAGTTCTGGCTCATCTCCAGAGCAGACACCGCCACGCCGCCGGCATTGGCCGCCTTGGCCGGGCCAAAGAGCACCCCGGCCTCCTTCAGAATGTCTACCGCATCGGGGGTGGAGGGCATATTCGCGCCTTCTGCCACCAGGAAGCACCCGTTGGCCACCAGCGCCTTGGCTGCCTCGCCGTTGAGCTCGTTCTGGGTGGCACAGGGCAGAGCAATGTCACAGGGAATGGTCCAGATGCCGGCACAGCCCTCGTGATACTCCGCCTCGGGGTGGGTGTCCAAATAGACCTTGATGCGCTTGCGCTCCACCTGCTTGATCTGCTTGATGCAGTCCAGATCAATGCCGTTTTTATCGTAAATGTAACCGTTGGAGTCGGACATGGCAACCACTTTGGCACCGAATTCGGTGGCCTTCTGGCAGGCATAGGTGGCCACGTTGCCCGATCCGGAGATGACAACCGTCTGCCCCTCAAAGCTCTTGCCCGCGTCCTGAAGCATGCAGTTGACGAAATAGCACAGACCGAAGCCGGTGGCCTCGGTACGGGCCAGAGAGCCTCCGTAGCTCAGTCCCTTTCCAGTAAGCGTGCCGGTGAACTCATTGCGCAGACGCTTATACTGGCCGAACAGGAAACCGATCTCCCGAGCGCCCACACCGATGTCGCCGGCGGGCACGTCGGTGTCCGGACCAATATACTTGGACAGCTCAGCCATGAAGCTCTGACAGAAGCGCATCACTTCGTTGTCCGACTTTCCCTTGGGATCGAAGTCAGAGCCGCCCTTGCCACCGCCGATAGGCAGGCCGGTCAGGCTGTTCTTGAAAGTCTGCTCAAAGCCAAGGAACTTGATGATGCCCTGGTTGACGCTGGGATGGAACCGCAGACCGCCCTTATAGGGGCCAATGGCGCTGTTGAACTGCACACGGTAGCCGCGGTTGATGTGCACCTTACCTTGATCATCCTCCCAGGGCACCCGGAAGGTAATAATGCGCTCCGGCTCCACCAGACTGTCCATTACGCCCTCGGTGATGTATTCAGGGTGCTTGTCGCAAACGGGAGACAGCGAGGTCAGCACCTCTCGCACCGCCTGATGAAACTCAGGCTCAGCGGGGTCTCGGGCGATCACACGCTCCATCAAACCGTTCAAATACTCGTTGGGAATGCTCATAACAAACGCCTCCATTACAATTTAGTGCTTTAGCTGGATGAACTAATATGCTACAGTTATAACACAGCCTATTTTGCAGGTCAATGATTTATTTCTTGCATTTTTATGTTTTGGTTATATTCACAAAAGACATCTGTAAAATCTTTTGTTATTCGTCGTTTCAAATAGCACTTTTCTCGGGATGCCTTGATATTTGCCACATATCGACATCGCCTCCCCTGCAATTCCTTTGTTGTTTTTTACAGCATTTGCTGCCGCCCACCATGAAAACCACGCCTCTCGCAGAACAATCTTGCGATTTTATGTCAGTTTTCCTGCATTTCTATGTGGTTTCCCACACGGTTTCCACGTCGTTTCGGACTAAAAAATACCGCCGGGCAGGTTTCTGCCCGGCGGTAAATATTGGATGGATCAGTAGTTATTGGCCTTGAGCTCAAAGTAGGCCTGAGGATGGGCGCATACAGGGCAAACTTCAGGTGCCTTGGGACCCACATGGATGTGGCCGCAGTTGCCGCACTGCCAGATCATGTCGCCATCACGGGAGAAGACCATGCCGCCCTCGATGTTGGCCAGCAGCTTACGGTAGCGCTCCTCGTGTTCCTTCTCAATGGCGGCCACGCCGTCAAACAGGAAGGCAATCTCCTCGAACCCCTCCTCCCGAGCCTCCTTGGCGAAGGTGGCATACATATCGGTCCACTCGTAGTTCTCGCCGGCGGCGGCATCAGCCAGATTCTCCATGGTACCGGGCACCGCACCGTCGTGCAGCAGCTTAAACCAGATCTTGGCGTGTTCACGCTCGTTGCGGGCGGTCTCTTCAAAGATGTTGGCAATCTGGACATAGCCGTCCTTCTTAGCCTTGGAAGCATAATAAGTATACTTGTTGGTGGCCTGAGACTCGCCGGCAAAGGCAGCCATGAGGTTGGCTTCGGTACGGGTCCCCTTCAAATTCTTGCTCATAGTATGTTCCTCCTCGAATGTATTTCCTTAATTTTCTTAATCTTCTTAACAAGAATTGTTCTTGATAAGAGTTTACTATACCCCCGCACAAATGTCAATAGAAAAGTTAAAGATTTTTCCTTTTAATTTTACCCCGTTTTAATCGAGATGTTGGTTGGATTTTAGCGAACGCTTGGCCCTGCGGGGCGGGTTGGGGATATTCCGCCTGCGGGCGGGTGCGAAATGTGTCGTAACCCGGTGCCGGGTCAGTGGCAATCAGCTCCTTGTCCTGTACTGAAGGAAGGACTTGGAAACCTTGGTTTCCAAGCTGACTTTTGGTTTCTTTTGTTCAGCGACAAAAGAAACCCGCCGCCGGGGCGGCGGAACAACTCCCCTTCCCCGCCCCGCAGGGCGAAACATTCTTTCAGTACGGCGAGCGAAAACAAAAAGAGCGGACTTCCGAAGAAGTCCGCTCTTTATAAGCGTTATGCGATTTCTGAATTACTCAGCGATCTCGATAACAGCGCCGGAACCCACGGTGCGGCCACCCTCACGGATAGCGAAACGCAGGCCCTTCTCGATGGCGATGGGGGTGATCAGCTCGACCTTCATGTCGACGTTATCGCCAGGCATGCACATCTCGGTGCCCTCGGGCAGGTTGATGATACCGGTAACGTCGGTGGTACGGAAGTAGAACTGAGGACGATAGTTGTTGAAGAAGGGAGTGTGACGGCCGCCCTCTTCCTTGGACAGGACGTAAACCTGGCCCACGAACTTGGTGTGGGGGTTGATGGAGCCGGGCTTGCACAGAACCTGGCCACGCTCGATGTCGCTCTTGGCAACGCCGCGCAGCAGGCAGCCAACGTTATCGCCGGCCTCAACATAGTCCAGAACCTTGCGGAACATCTCCATGGAGGTAACGACGGTGGAAGACTTCTCCTCCTTCAGACCCACGATGTCGACGGTCTCGCCGGCCTTCAGCTGGCCACGCTCCACACGACCGGTAGCCACGGTGCCGCGGCCGGAGATGGTGAACACGTCCTCAACGGGCATCAGGAAGGGCAGGTCAGCCAGACGATCGGGAGTGGGGATGTAGCTGTCAACAGCGTCCATCAGCTCCTTGATGCAGGCGTAGTCCTCGTGGTTGGGGTCGTTGGACTCGCAGGTCAGAGCGTTCAGAGCGGAACCCTTGATGACGGGGATGTCGTCGCCGGGGAACTCGTAGCCGGACAGAGTCTCGCGGATCTCCATCTCGACCAGCTCCAGCAGCTCCTCGTCGTCAACCAGGTCAGCCTTGTTCATGAACACGACCATGGCGGGCACGCCCACCTGGCGGGCCAGCAGGATGTGCTCCTTGGTCTGAGCCATGGGGCCGTCGGTGGAAGCGATGACCAGGATGGCGCCGTCCATCTGAGCAGCACCGGTGATCATGTTCTTGATATAGTCGGCGTGGCCCGGGCAGTCAACGTGGGCATAGTGACGGGCATCGGTCTCGTACTCCACGTGAGCGGTGTTGATGGTGATGCCGCGCTCGCGCTCCTCGGGAGCCTTGTCGATGGCGGAGTAGTCCTGCATCTCAGCCTTGCCCTGCATAGCCAGGTACTTGGTGATAGCAGCGGTCAGAGTGGTCTTGCCGTGGTCGACGTGACCGATGGTGCCGATGTTAACATGGGGCTTAGTACGCTCGAATTTTGCCTTAGCCATTGGAATTTCCTCCTTATTTTCAAATCATTGATTTGTCTTGTTGTACGGCGCTTTTTCCGATGATAGTATTTTATCCCATTCATCGAAAAAAAGCAACCATATTTTCACGTTTTATACTGCGATCAGTTCTCGTTGCGGCCGCGCTCGGCAATGATCTTGTCAGCGATGCTCTTGGGGATCTCCACATAGCTGAGGGGCTCCATGGAGTACTGACCACGGCCCTGGGTGCTGGAACGCAGGTCGGTGGCATAGCCAAACATGTTGGCCAGGGGGACCAGCGCGTCGATCTGGGTGGCGCCGGGACGGCTCTCCTGACCCTGGATCTGACCGCGGCGGCTGTTCAGGTCGCCGATGACGTTGCCCAGATAATCGTCGGGGACGATGACGGACACCTTCATCATGGGCTCCAGCAGGCAGGCACCGGCCTTACGGCAGGCATCCTTGAAGGCCATGGAGCCGGCGATCTTAAAGGCCATTTCAGAGGAGTCCACCTCGTGGTAGGAGCCGAAGGTCAAATGGACCTTGACGTCGACCACGGGATAGCCGGCCAGAACGCCGGCCTGCATGGCACCCTGAATGCCCTGATCGATGGCGGGGATATACTCCTTGGGGATCACGCCGCCGGTGATCTCGTTGAGGAACTCGTAACCCTTGCCGGGCTCGTTGGGCTCAACGGTGATGCGGCAGTGGCCGTACTGGCCCTTACCGCCGGACTGACGGGCATACTTGGTGTCCTGCACCACGCTCTTCTTGATGGTCTCCTTGTAAGCAACCTGGGGAGCGCCCACGTTGGCCTCAACCTTGAACTCGCGCAGCAGACGGCCCACGATGATCTCCAGGTGCAGCTCGCCCATGCCGGCGATGATGGTCTGACCGGTTTCCTCATCGGTGTAGGTCTTGAAGGTGGGGTCCTCCTCCGCCAGCTTCATCAGCGCGATACCC
>JAZNMM010000025.1:0-9387 GCA_045579605.1 Lawsonibacter sp. | reverse complement strand
CCCCAACGGCATCCCCAACAACCTCATGCCATTTATCTCCCAGACAGCGGTAGGTAAGCGGGAGCACCAGAACGTGTTTGGCAACGACTATCCCACCCCGGACGGTACTGGCGTGCGGGACTATATCCACGTGGTGGATCTGGCCCGGGGCCATGTGCTGGCCATGGAGTATCTGGACGCCCACCCGGGAGAGAGCGTGTTCAATCTGGGCACGGGGCAAGGGTACAGCGTGTTGGATATGGTCCGTGCCTTTGAGCAGGCCAATGACCTGCACGTCCCCTATGAGATCGCGCCCCGCCGCCCGGGCGATTTGGCGGTGTGCTATGCCGATCCCACCAAGAGCCGGGAGCAGCTGGGCTGGCAGGCGCAGTTTGACCAGGTGGATATGTGCCGGGACAGCTGGAACTGGCAGAAGAACAACCCCAACGGCTACGACGACTGATAAGAAAGCAAACGCCCGCATCCAGGGTTCTTCCCTGGATGCGGCCGTATTTCATGTATATTGCTGGTTGCCGATCAGAAGGGGAACAGCTCCTTCTCCAGCTCGGGGGTGAGCTTCTTGCCGTACTCACACAGCTGGAACGCCTCGGCGAAGCGGACGGTGTCTGCCTTCTCCTTGCCGTAGCGGGCCACCAGCTCGTTATAATACTGCACGGCGGGCACGGCTTCACGGTATTCGTCATGGGAATGGGTGTGATATGCCTCCAGCTCCTCCATGCTCAGGGGAGCCCCGTCCCGGGGGATGCGCTTGCCGTGGAGCCACTCCAGACGCTCCTTGGCATCCGTGGGCACCTGCTCCAGAATACCGGCGGTGTAGGGCAGCCACTCGTACATCTGGGACACGTGGCAGTCCAGCATTTCGAACTTGCGGTCCACCACGTCGTCAATGGACACCGTCACATCGGCATGGAAGGGCGGGTTCTGGAACCGGTCATAGAAGTACATGATGACGGGCATATACCGCATAGCGGGCACTTCGGGGCAGAAGTTAGGCACGGTCAGCAGGTAGGACGCGTCCTGCACCAGCAAAGAGCAGTTGCGGTGGTCGGCGTGGTAGTCGTTGGGGCGGCAGCAGAACATCAGGTCGGGATTGAACTTGCGGATCTCGCGAGTCATGCGCTTTCTGGTCTCCAGATCGGCCATCAGCTCACAGTCGGGGGTATTCCACACGTCGTAGGTCAGACCGGCGTACTCGGCGATACGCTGGGTCTCGCCATAGCGGCGCTGGGCGATCTCGGCGGGCTTCATGCTCTGGTGGCCGCCGCAGCCGTTCAGAGTAGAGATGAATTTCACGGTGTGTCCGGCTTCCACAAATTTCAGCGCGGTGCCGCCGCAGCGGATCTCGCAGTCGTCGGGATGGGGACCGATCATCAGAATGCGAAGTTTTTTGCTCATTATTTTTCTTTCCTTTCCTGTCTAACGGTACCGCTGCAGGGCAAGATCCGTTGGCATTCATCATCTGCTAAATGGTAGCACTGCCCACGCCCTGTGTCAATGAAAAAATGGCGTGTAAGCCTAACCGGCATAAGCACTTGCACGGGTGAAACAGTTCGTATATAATAACGGAAAACAACCACCAAGGGAGTGAGGATATGCCTGTCAAACTGATTGCCCTGGATCTGGACGGAACGCTCAATAATGACCGGAAGCAGATCACGCCCAGAACCCTTGCTGCGCTGATGGAGGTCCAGCGGCGTGGTGTCCGGTTGGCGTTGGCTTCGGCGCGTCCGTCTCCCGGATTGTTCAAGGAACGGGATATTCTGCAGATGCAGAACTTCGGCGGTATCCTCATGTCTTACAACGGCGGACGGATCACAGACGCAGCGTCCGGTCAGGTGCTGTTTGAAACCGCCATGGATCTGCAGCAGGCCAAGCAGGTGCTGCACCGGCTGGAAGCCCTGCCGGTCACGCCGATCCTTGATGACGGAAAACAGTTTTTCGTCACAGATACCAACGGATACAAGGTAGCTTACGAGTGTGAAAACAACCATATGACCTGCAGGCAGGTGGATGATCTGGCCGGGTTTCTCGATTTTTCACCGGTCAAGATTCTGATGTCCGTTCTGCCGGAACAGCTTAAAGAGGTTCGGGAGCGGATTGCCGCCAATCTTCCGGAGGAGCTTTCCGTTGTTCAAACAGCTCCCTTTTATTTGGAAGTCATTCCGAGTACCATCAATAAGGGGCAGGGTATTCGGGACATCTGCCGTGTGCTGGGTATTCATTCAAGTGACGTGATCGCCTTCGGGGACGCGGAAAATGACATTCCCATGCTGCGCCAAGCGGGCATCGGAGTTGCCATGGGCAACGCAGCGGATGCGGTCAAGGCCGCCGCCGACTATATTACGGGCAGCAACAACGAGGACGGCATTGCCGCCGCACTGGAAAAACTGTTGATGTAAAGGAGAATTTCCGTGGAACAGCTGCAATATGGAATATTGAGTACCTCATCCATTGCGCCCCGGTTCATCGCAGCCGTCCGGGCGGCCCAGGCCGGCAACATCGTTGCCATATCCTCCCGTTCGTATGAGAAGGCGGCGCAAAAAGCCCAGTTGTGGGATATCCCCAAAGCATATGGGAGCCATGAGGAGCTTCTGAACGATTCCCAGATCAACATTGTCTACATCTCTACCGTAAATGCACAGCACTATCCCTGGGCAAAGGCCGCGCTGGAGCACGGTAAGCACGTGGTATGCGAAAAGCCCTGTACTACCTCGGCGGCCCAGACGCAGGAGCTTTATGCTCTGGCTGGAGAAAAAGAGCTGTTCTTTATGGAAGCGGAGAAAATGCTCTTTCTCCCCGCCATTTGGGAACTGCATCGGCGCATCCGGGACGGATTTCTTGGCCAGATCAGTATGGCCGAGCTCGGGCACAGCTTCTCCGCGGCCTACAACAACTGGATGTTTGACCCCGAGGCTGGCGGCGGTCCGCTGCTGTCCAGCGGTATTTATGCCGTGCATCTGCTCCTGTGGCTGTTCGGCCCTCTGGCGTCCATCCGCGGCGAGCGCCGCAGCATGGCAAACGGGGTCGAGTGGCAGTATATTCTCACCGGAGTGACCGAGAGTGGGGTGCAGTTCTGCGCGAAAAACAGCACCGGTGCCATTTTGGACAATACCGCCAGAATATTTGGCAGCAAGGGCTGGGCAGAAATCCCGGAATACTGGAAAGCAAGAAAGGTGATTTTCCATCGGCCCGGCGAAGAACCGGAAGTTCTCGAATTCCCATGTGAACATGAGCTGGTTTACGAGGCGCAGCATATCCGCGACTGTCTGAATGAGGGACGTTGTGCAAGCCCTGTGGTGACGGCGGACCTGTCCGTTGCCGGAATTGCCGCGCTGGAAGAGGTAAAGAAGAATTGGTGATCAAAACGGATGCCCGGACGGCCAGAAGGCTGTCCGGGCATTCCATCTGTTGTGAAGCGGAAGAACCAGTTAATTTTCTGCCTGTGTTAAAGGAGACAAACTGTTTACCAAAGACTGCATCTCGGCCTTGGAGGATACATTATGTGCTTTTTGAAGGATCTCGGACTTTTGGGTTGACGGGAGATTGGAGAATCTCTGCATGGCTTCCGGGCGCTGGGCAAGAGCAAAGGCAAAGCCAAGGGGTAAATCATTCTGATCCATAAAATACACTCCTTTTGCGCGAATTTTGTTCAAACGCTTTACTGGAAGGAGGGGGGAGCAACATCCGCTTTGGGGAATGGCGTGCCGGAAGGAGAGGGTTCTGAGAGGCTGAAATACATTTTAGCGGCCTTAGTCGTGCCGAAGTCCTGGTTTGAGCCGGAATGCTGGACCTTGTTAAATGCTTCCCGGAACATGGCGTTATGCGCTTCCTCTCGGTTGAGCAGGAAGTCGATGGTCTCCTTGACCTTTTTATCATTGATCTGTCGGTAGAGATATTCATAAACTACCTTGGCTCGTTGTTCCGAGGCGATGTTGGACAGCAGGTCGGCGCACAAATCGCCGGTCACCGTCACATAATCCCCCGTCCAGGAGTAGCCGGAGGCGTTGATCAGACCGGGGTTCAGGCCCAGAAGCACATGGCTTTGAATCTCGCCGGCAGGAACCTTTGCCGCATCTGCATCGTGCCCGTTGAGCAGGTTGATGGTCTGTGCCACCATCTCCATGTGGCTCAGCTCCTCTGCAGCGATGTCCAGAAACAGGTCCTTGATCTCCGGGTCCTTGATTCGAAAACTCTGGGACATATACTGCATGGCGGCCTTTAGCTCGCCGTTGGCGCCGCCCAGCTGCTCCTGAAGCAGGGCGGCATACTGGGGATTGGGCTTTTCCACCGAGACGGGGTGAAATAACATCTTTTCGTGCTTAAACATAAGAAACCTCCTGTTTGTATCAAGTCTTCCGTGTCATTACAGTATAGGGTGCTCTGACCGTGCCTTCAGACGTTCCCAGCGGCGGTCCACCTCATCCTGAAGCTGCCGGTTTACGGACTGGTACTGCTCGCCGCGCAGATGCCGGGTCCGGCCCATCATGCCAAGCCAGTCAGTGACCGGGATCTTCCTGCCCTTCTGTTCCGGGTCGTAGGAAAGGGCGGTGCGGCCCAGCTCCACCTCATACAAGGGGAAATAGCAGCTGTCTACAGCGGCTGCGATGACCTCTCGCTCTGTGCCGGGCTCATCGCCCCAGTTCAGAGGACAGGCGGACAGGCATTTGACATACGCCGTGCCGTGATGCAAGGCGTAATACTGTGCTTTTGCGGCCTTTTTGATGAAGTCTGCCGGATCGGATTCTGCGGCGGTGGCCACATAGGGCATTCCCGTGGCAGCCATGATCTGGGGCATGTCCTTGTGGAAGAAGTCTTTGCCCCACTGGTTTGGACCAAGGTGTGAGGTAGCACTTTTCGCGCCCATAGGGGTGGAGTAGGACAGCTGATAGCCGGTGTTCATATACCCGCCGTTGTCGTATTCCAACAGGATGACCGGGTCACCACGCAGTGCCGTGCCCAGAGCGGAACCCATGCCGATGTCCATGCCTCCATCTCCGCTGACCATGATAAAGGTGATAGGGCCGTCAGGCAGCTCGCCCCGGGCCTGCCGCTGGTGGTACATTTTGGCAAGACCGGCCAGGGTTGCCGCCCCGTTTTGGAACAGGTTGTGCACGTAGGGGACCTTAAACGCTGTGTTGGGGTATCCGGTGGTCACCACCATACCGCAGCCGGTTTGGAACAGGAGGACAACATTGCCCTCGATACCCCGCAGCAGCAGATTCACATTGACCGGGATGCCGCAGCCGGGGCAGGCACCATGACCCGGTGCCAGCCGCTTGGGCATGGCGGTGGTTTCACGCACTGTACCACCACGGACAGCGACCCGTCCGTTTTCCTGCACGCATTGTGTCAGACCGGGGGATGCGGTATCGGCGGTGACCGGTTTGAAGTAGGGCTTGAGGGTGTGATCTGCCCTGCCGGGGTGGGCGCCCAGATAATCAAACACAGTGGCGTGGTCGTCATAGCACAGCTGCAGCAGCTCTGTGGCGTCTTTTTCATAAAAATCACGGCCGCCCAGACCGTAAACGCGGCTGAGCACCCGGGCGGTAACGCCGAACTGCTGCAGGGCCGCCCGGATCTCCAGGGACATGTTGCCGCCGCCTGCGCCATAGCTGTCCTGGCGGTCGGCCACCAAAATGGTTTTGGCGTGTTGGCACAGTCGGGCGATCTCTCCGGCGGGGAAGGGGCGCACAACACCAAGGGTAAACACCCCTACCCGCTTTCCCTGTGCACGCAGGGCATCCACAGCGGACTTGGCGGTGAGGTAGGCGGAACCCAGCACAAACAGCAGCACGTCGGCATCCTGTGTCTGATAGCCCTTTACCGTGCTCAGTTCCCGACCGGACAGGGCGGCGTATTCCCGGAATACCTCGGGGATCCGGGTGCGTGCCGCCTCCATGGCCAGATGGAGCTGGTATTTGTTGTTCAGCAGGTCCGGCTCGTTCATATAGGAGCCGATGGTGACCGGATGTTCCGGATCCAATGCCCCTGTTCGCTCCGGGAGGGGGCCGATAAAGGCCTGCACATCCTCGTCCTGGGCGAAGACACGGCAATTGCGCTTTTGGTGGCTGGTGAAAAAACCGTCAAAGGCTACGATGACCGGAAGAAGCAGCGATTCTGCCAGTTTCAGGGCGCACAGGTTGCAGTCGTAGACCTCCTGAGGAGAATCGGCAAACAGGATCACCCAGCCGGTATTCAGGGTGTACATCAGGTCGCTGTGGTCACCTTTGATGGACAACGGGCCGGATACGGAGCGGCACGCGATGTTCAGCACCATGGGCATCCGGGTGCCTGACTGGACCGGGAGCTGTTCCAGCGCGTAGAGCAGACCATTGGCCGAGGTGGCGTTGAATACCCGGCCGCCTCCGGCGGAGGCGCCGTAGCAGATCCCGGCGGCACTGTGTTCCCCTTCTGCTGGCATCAGGGCGATGTCATGTTCGCCGTCGGCACCCATTTGGTCTAGAAATTCCGCAATCTGGGTGGAGGGCGTGATGGGATAGTAGCCCATTACATGGTAGTTGATCTGTTTGGCGGCGAAGGCGGCCAGCTCGTTGCCGCTTTCAAACAGCAGGCGTTGCTCTTTCTGCTCCATATTACATCAGTCCTCCGTCCGCTCGTTTTTCGGTCAGATAGGATTCTCCGGTGATCCATGGATCGGCACCTGCGGGTTTAAAGTCGAGCTCCTGCGCGATCAGATCCTTGTTGCGTACAAACCACTGCTTGTCCGGATGTTCCCGTTCCTTTCCGGCTACCAGTGCTCCGGTGGGACATACATTTACGCAGCGCATGCAGCCTTTGCAGTGGTGATAATCCAGGCCCCGGTTCAGCATGGACGGGCGGTCGCGGTACGTTCCGGGCAGGAACTGGAACACCATGTCCGGGCATGTGGAGTCACACAGACCGCAGTGGATGCATTTTTCCGGAAGGAAGAGCGGGATATATCCCTCCCGGGAGGGGGACAGGTCGTTGGAGACCGTGCTACCGATGTGGGGATTGGCCCCGCCCAGCGGCGCGTTGGCATACCCCCAGTAGCTTTTTGCTTCTTGATAGAGCACGGGTGCATAGCGGTTGTCGGGGGGGAAGTGCTGGCTGCGGACCTGGGCAAATCCAAGCTCCAGTCCGGCCAGATTATCGTTCAGCGCTGAGGGATATTTTTTACCCAGCGTGTCCGCAACCAGCTGCTTTACTGCATCAAGGGGGATAAAGCCGGAAACCTTTACGATGGCTCCCAGCATTACCATGTTCACCCGGCTTTTGCTGCGTAAGGCCAACTCCAACCCATCCACACAGCAGATGGTGCCGGCGTGCAGCCGAAGCTGCTCACGCACAGCCTCCGGGGTGGTGTCTGTATTTACCAGCATGGTGCAGTTTTCCTCCATGCCGGCAGTCACAGGCAGAGCATTGGCCAGTGCCGCGTGGAATATGACCAGAAGGTCGGGCCGCTCCACGGGGCTGTTGTGCCGGATCTCCTGCTCCGGGGCGCTCCAGCGCACAAAAGATTTTACCGGAGAGCCGCGTTTCTCAGAGCCATAGCTGGAAAATGCCGATGCGTTTAACCCCAGGTAAGTTGCGCCAAGTTCCCCCAGCAGCTTTCCGCAAAGGTTGGCACCCAGACCGCCGATGCTTTCCAGCCGGATCTCATAGCATCCGTTCTTGTTTTGAACGGGGAGGCGGACCGGATATGCCGCCTGTGTGTGATCAAGTTTCATTTAAAAAGCCCACCACCTTTTGGATAGGGTTTGCCAAAGGGTATGCGGCTATGCACCGTGTTGCCCCGGGCGGCGTTATTTTGTTGACAACGCTTTTTGACAGAAAAGAGCAGGCCGGGATACTTGCAGGTATAAGGACTTGCATCGGAACAATACAGTGGGGGAGAGGTGAGAAGTATGCTCTCTGCACTGGTTTATTTGCTGAGCAACAGTTTGTTTTTTACGCTGCGGCTGTCCGGGGGAGGGGGATCCTTTCCCAAACCGCTGAAACCGGAAGAGGAAAAAATGTATCTGGAGCGGTTGGCGCAGGGGGATATGCAGGCACGCAACACGCTCATTGAGCGCAACCTGCGCCTCGTGGCCCACATTGTGAAAAAATACTACGCCCAGTCGGGAGAACAGGAGGATCTCATTTCCATCGGGACCATTGGGCTCATAAAAGGCATTTCCACATTCAAACCGGACCGGAATGTGCGTCTGGCCACCTATGCCAGCCGGTGCATTGAAAACGAGATCCTCATGCACTTCCGCTCCCAGCGAAAACTGCAGGGCGAGGTGTCTTTGTCCGACACTCTGGATAATTATAATGAAGGAAACTCCCTGTCCCTCATGGATGTGATCCGGGTGGATGATACCATGCTGGAGGATCTGGATACCCGGGACGCCTGTGCCCGGGTACGCCGGTGTGTAAAGGAGCGGCTTACGCCACGGGAAGCGCACATCATCACCCTGCGCTACGGGCTGGACGGATTGCCGCCCCGTACCCAGCGGGAGGTGGCCGGCCTGTGCGGGATTTCCCGTTCCTATGTATCGCGCATTGAAAAGAAAGCGCTGAAAAAGCTGGAGGAGGGAATGAGAGGGTGGGAGGTGTGAAAAAGTTAACGATATATCGGGCGAAAAGAGCCGCTTTTGGTTAAAATTGTGCAGTTACCACAATGCGACAAAATATGTATTGCTTTTTTGTGAGAATATGCTATAATAATGCTCGGATACAAGAATGCCCTTGGGGGCGTTTCCCGTTGCATATGCAACGGGGAAAACAAGATTGGAGGAAAAGAATATGAAGAAGAGAATTGCACTGATCCTGACTGGTGCCCTGCTGCTGGGCGCTCTGGCCGCTTGCGGCACTGCCGGTACCACTTCCGGCTCCGGCGAGGCTCCTGTTGAGGAAGCCAAGATCACCCTGGCTACCGGCGGTACTTCCGGTACTTACTACGCCGTTGGCGGCGCCATGCAGACCGTTCTGAACGACAAGCTGGCCCTGTCCGACCTGAACGTGACCTCTACCGGCGCTTCCAAGGTCAACGTCAACATGATCACCGACGGTGAGGCCGAGATGGCCATCCTGCAGTCCGACGTTATCTCCTATGCCCACACCGGCACCAACACCTTTGCCGAGACCGGCGCTGAGGATAACGCTCTGTGGGTTGCCGGTCTGTACAACGAGACCGTGCAGATCATCGCCACCCCCGACATCACTGATGTGTCCCAGCTGCGCGGCAAGACCGTGTGCATGGGCGACGTTGGCTCCGGCACCAGTATCAACGCCGAGCAGGTTCTGGCCGCTTACGGCATGACCGCTGACGACGTCAACGCCGTGTCCGGCTCCTTCCAGGACGGCGTGGACGGCATCAAGGACGGCAAGATCGACGCCGCCTTCACCGTCGCCGGCGCTCCC
>JAZNMM010000024.1:0-13323 GCA_045579605.1 Lawsonibacter sp. | reverse complement strand
AGGTGGACATGCACACGGAGTCGCAGACGATCTTCACCTGCACGTCGTCCGGGCCCACCGCAGGCAGCGTGATCTCATCCAGCCGCAGGTCGTTCTTTCCGTGGATGCGTACCGCTTTTGTATTCATAAATGTAACCTCCTCATTGGCATACGCATTTTTCAGTCTCTTTGCTGAAATTGTAGCAGTTGAGCGTTTTGCAAGTACATATAAAATCCGCTGTATTTTGTATACGATCAGATATGGGCTGTTTTTCCTGTTTCCAAAAGAACACGCCCGGTTTCCTATGAGAAAAGGGAAAACCACGACAAGCATGAACCGCCGTGGTTTTCCCTTTCTTTTTTATCAGGAGAAACGGATCTCTTCGCCCTTCTCAGCAGACTGATAGATGGCGGTGATCAGCTTGAGCACTTCGGCGCCGTCCTTGGCAGGAGAGATGCACTCCACGCCCTTGACACAGCAATCCACAAAGTGGTTCATCTCGTCGCTGAACGCGTCCACCTTCTCGGTCAGCACAGGGGTGGACTCCAGGAAGTAGCCGGACTCATCCACCTTCACCAGCTTGACACCGCCGGCAGGGCCGCCGGTAAGCCGGATGCCGCCCTTGGTACCGCAGATGTCGATGAAGGTGCCCTCTTCCACGGTGTTGAGGATCAGGCTGGCCTTGACGTACATATAGCAGTCGTTCTCAAAGGTGACGTAGGCGCTGGCCATGCTCTCCACGGTGCGCTTGACCGTCTGGTTGTCGGCGGACACCCAGGTGCCGCCCAGGCCCTTCATCTTCTCGGGCAGGTCGGAGTTGGCATAGCTGGTGAAGCCGCGCACGGACTTGATGGCGGGGTGGCCCATCAGGTACAGGGCCGCATCCACCTGGTGGATGGCCGCGTCCATCAGCTGGCCGCCGCCGGACTTCTCCTTGTCCACGAACCAGCCGCCCAGCTTGCTGCAGCGCAGCAGGCGCTGCACGTCTACGGAGACGATGTCGCCCAGCGCGCCGGAGGCAATGTAGTCCTTCAGGAAGCGGATGTTCTGGCTGAAGCGCAGGACAAAGGCGTACATAAGCACCTTGCCGGCTTTCTCCGCCGCCGCCTCACACTCGCGCACCTGCTGCTCGTTCAGAGCGGGGGGCTTTTCGCACAGCACGTGCTTGCCGTGGTTCAGGGCGTCCAGCACGATTTGCTTGTGAGTGAATGTGGGGGTGACCACGCTGACGGCGTCGATCTCCTCGTTCTCCAGCAGCTCCATGTAGTCGGAGCAGTAGATGCGGATGCCGTTCTTTTCGGCCACGCTCTTGGCGCGCTCCAGGTTCATGTCGCACACGGCGACCAGGTCCACCAGGGGATTGCTCTGGAATGCGTTCACATGGCGCTGGGCCATGGAACCGGTGCCGATGAGGGCAACTCTCAGTTTCTCAGCCATGGTTGATTACTCCTTTTCCGTCCAGTCCAGGATCACACCCAGAGCCTGAGTACGGTCCTTCATCAGCATCTCGTAAGCGCTCACCGCATCACGATAGTTGTAGGTGTTGGTGATCATCTCTTTCACCGTGACACGCTTCTTGGCCAGCATCTCCACGAACAGGCAGGAGTCGGCGTTGCGGGTCCAGGGGTCCTTCACGTGGGCCACGGGGGTGTGCCAGGCAAAGTTGTGGGCGCCGATGATGGTCAGGCCCTTGCGGCTGCAGAAGTCGAAGTCCACCAGGGACTTGCCCTTGGGGCTGCTGGTGATGATCAGCTTGCCGTTGCCCTTGACCACCAGGCACTTAAGCTGCTCTTCCACCAGCTTGGGGTTGCTGGTGGTCTCAAAGACCACATCCACGCCGCGGCCGCCGGTCATCTCCAGCACGGTGTCCACGGTGTTGACCTTCATGCCGTTAATGGGAACGAAGGTAGGATCGTCGGGCAGCTTGCTCAGGCGCAGGTCGGAAATGTCGGTGACAAAGACCTTGGACGCACCGGCCAGCCGGGCGTTGCGGGCCACCATCTGGCCGATGAGGCCGGCGCCGTACACCAGGCAGGTATCGCCGGGACGCATGGCGGCCACGCGGATGCTGGCCATGGTGATGCAGGAAATGGTGGAGAAGGTGCAGTCGGCGGCATCGTCCGTCTCGCTCATAAAAACCACGTTGTCCGTCAGGGCAGCGGCGTCCAGCACCGTGTACTTCTGATGGTGCAGCAGGCCGGTGACCATGCGCCGACCCATGAGCGCGGGGTCCACGCCCTCGCCGATGGCAACGATACGGCCGGCGCCGCAGTAGCCGGGGATGCGGGGGAAGACAATATCATTCTCCCAGGGAGAGCCGGGCTCCACGTTGCCCTCCAGCTGGGTCAGCTCGGTTCCGGTACTGATGAGGGAGGCCTCCAGCTCCACCAGGACCTGACCGGCACCAACCTCGGGGATCTCACTCTCGATCAGCTCCACCTTGGACAGACCGGTAAATGTTACACTATAGTTCTTCTTATCCATGACAGTACTCCTTTCCTCCCTGCGTAAGACCGCAGGCGCTCAGGCATTTCTCACCGGTGCGCATAAAGCACCGATTATCTGGGCACATTATACCAGTTTCGAGTTTGGCAAAAATGTGATATCCGCTAAAAAATATGTGTTTTCTATCATTCTGTTCCGTCGCAAAGAAAAATCGACCCGCTCTCCTGCTTGCAGGCAAAGTCTGAATGTGATACCATGAAGCGCAACACCGAAACAGAAAGGGCGATCCCCATGAAAACCAAGGCTATCATCTTTGACAAGGACGGTACGCTCATTGACTTCGACCGCTTCTGGGTCACCATCACCCGGCACGCTCTGCTCGACCTGCTGGGCGAACTGGGTCGGGAGGACATCTCCCCGGAGCAGGTGCTGTTCGCCCTCGGGGTGGAGGACGGCGTGACCGACATTACCAGCGTGTTCAGCTACGGCACCTTTGCCCAGGTAGGCCAGTGCGTCCACCAGTACCTGCTCACCCAGGGGTGCGACTGCCCCGAGGAGCAGGTGGTAAACCGGATGCAGGAGCTGTTCCACCTGCATCTGGACAAGGGGGTCATCGCCCCCGGCTGTGCCGATGTGAGAGGACTGCTGGAGCGCCTGCAGGCTTTGGGTCTGACCCTGGCCGTGGCCACCACTGACGACCCGGTGACCACTGCCCGTTGCCTGAAAGAGTTAGGCATCGACGACTGTTTTGCACTGGTTTACACCGATGATGGGGTGTGTCCTCCCAAGCCAGACCCCTTCATTATCCACGACCTGTGTGCCCGCCTTTCCCTCTGCCCGGAGCAGGTGGTCATGGTGGGGGACAGCGTCAACGACATGCGCTTTGCCCGCAACGGCGGCGTGCGTGCCATAGGAGTGGCCAAAGGAGCCAAAAACCATGCCACCCTGACCCGCCACGCCGACGCGGTGATTGGGGACATATCCCACATCCTCTTGGTGATAGATTAAAAAAACGGCGTGTATCCCACGGGATACACGCCGTTTTAATTTCCTTCCTCACGCCAGCGTCAGGGTGAAGGTAAATTCTGTCACTCCGTCCCGGCTGGTGACGGCGATGTCCTCTTTCAGCCCCCCGAGAATGGTCTTGACGATATACAGGCCAAGGCCCACCCCTTCCCGGTCCTGACTGCGGGAGTGGTCCGCCTTGTGGAAGCGGTCAAAAAGCAGGGGAAGCTCCTCCGCCTCGATGGTCTGACCCAGATTGCGCACGGTGACGTACGCCTTCCCTTCTTTTTTCACGATCTCTACGGTGATGGCACTGTCCGGGGCAGCAAACTTAGCGGCGTTGTCCACCAGATTGTAGCACACCTGGGTAATGGCGTCCGGGTCGCCCCAGACCATCACCGGTTCTTCCGGCAGACGGGCGTCTACGTCCAGCCCCCGGGCGGTAATTCGCCCCTCCAGGCTGACCAGCACCCGCAGCATGATCTCGCCCGCGTCAAAGCGCTCCTGGGCGACCATGCCCTCTGCGGCATCCGACCTCAGCCGGGACAGGTCCAGCATGCGCCGCACCAGCCGGGACAGGCGTCGGGTCTCCGAGGCGATGACCTGCAGGAACTCACCCTCCCGCTCCGGAGGGATGGTGCCGTCCAGGATCCCCTCGGCAAAACCGGCAATCGTGGTCATGGGCGTTTTCAGCTCATGGGATACGTTGGCAATAAACTCGTTGCGCTGGTTTTCCGAGCGTTCCAGTGAATTGGCCATGGTGTTGAATGCCTCCGCCAGTGCGCCCACTTCATCTTTTCGCTGTTCATAGCCCCGGATACGCACATTGAACTGCCCGTGCCCGAACTTTCGGGCAGCTTCCGCGATCTCGTTGATGGGCCGCACCTGTTTGGCGGAGGAAATGGTGGCGGCGATCACAGAAAAGACAAACACCACGATGGCTGTGAAGAAGAAGATGCCGGCCATATCCCGCCACAGCTGGGAGATGCCCGCCGCACCGGTAGACACCAGCACCAGTCCGCGCACCACCTGCGTGCCGTCAGCCAGTTGGGCACACACGGGCGCAATGGTGAGAAAGCGGCTCTCCCCGTACAGTCCGCCCAGAGTGGTCATGCCCGTGTAGCTGCCCCGCTGGAGCACGTAGTCCACGATGGTCTTGGGCACGCCGGACACATAGCTGTACTGCCGGGCGCCGTCGGTAGCGTACACGATCTCGCCGCTGGTCTCGCTGAGCATCACGTGGGCACCGGAGATCTTGGCCAGGGAGGACACATACATCTGGAAGTAGCCGTCCCGGATGTTGTTGCCCTGAGCCAGATAGGTGCCGGTAAACTGGGCGATATACTGGGCGTTGCGGGTCAGCGTCTCCTTTTTCTCCTCAATGACGTAGCGGTAGGACAGCATGGTAAAGGCCGTGGACAGCAGAAAAAAGGACAAGAACACAATACCCAGCACCAGCGCCACCTGCCGCTTGAAGAAGGTATTCACCGCCCGTCACCTCTCTTTCTCTCCGGGGCAGACTCAGCCGGCCGCGCCCACCTCAAATTTGTAGCCTACACCCCACACGGTCTTGAGGGACCACTGGCCGGACACGCCCTCCAGCTTCTCCCGCAGGCGCTTGATGTGCACATCCACCGTCCGACTGTCGCCAAAGTAGTCAAAACCCCACACCTCGTCCAGCAGCTGGTTGCGGGTAAACACCCGGTTGGGTGCGGAAGCCAGATGGAACAGAAGCTCCAGCTCCTTGGGAGGTGTGTCCACCCGCTGACCGTCCACCAGCAGTTCATAGGAGTCCAGATTGATGACCAGCCGGTCAAAGGACAGCTTCTTTTCCCCGCTGTCCTCCTCCACGCCGGAGCGGCGCAGTACTGCATGGATGCGAGCCAGCACCTCTTTCATCTCAAAGGGCTTGACCACATAGTCGTCTGCCCCGCTCTCCAGTCCGGTGACCCGGTCCTCCACCTCACCCTTGGCGGTGAGCATAATAACAGGGGTGTTCCCCTCCTCCCGGATCTTCTTGAGCACCGACCAGCCGTCCATCACGGGCAGCATGATGTCCAGCAGCACCAGGTCGGGCCGGCCGGCGCGAAACAGCTCCACACCTTTGCCGCCATCCCTGGCCATACACACCTCAAAGCCCGCTTTCTCCAGATACAACTGCAGCAGCTGGGCAATATTGCTGTCGTCCTCTATGATGAGCACCTTGGTCGCCATAGGTCCACCTTGCCTTTCCGTCTGTCAGACATCCAAAAATCACATGGTTTGTGTTCCTATTATAAACCGAATGAAAAAAGATAGGTGAATAATCTGTAAATTACCCCCGTTTCTCCACATAGGGGCGGTCCACCTGGATCACGGCGTAATAGCGCTGGGACAATCCGCGCACCCGCTCAGTCAGCTCCTGGCGCACCTGGGCATCGGTGAGGGCAAAGCCATAGGGTACCACCACGTCAAAAATAAGATTGGTGTGGATGGGGCCGGCGGTGGTACGAAAGTCGTGGATGGACAGCCGGGGATCGATCTCCTTAGCCAGCTGTTCCACCTGTCCGCGCAGCTGCTCGGTCTGCTCGTCCTGCACCACGGGGTCCATATGAATGACCGTTTCGATGCCGTTGCGCTGTTTCAGTTCCCGTTCAATGTGGTCGATCACGTCATGGATGGCCAGCAGGTCACCGTCGGCGGGCACTTCCGCATGGAAGGACATCATGGCCCGACCGGGTCCGTAGTCATGGTAGATCAGGTCATGGATACCCAGAATATACGGGTGGTCCAGAACCAACCGGTCGATATCCTCGGCCAGTTCCGGGTCCATGGGCCGTCCCAGAAGGGGGTCCAGCGTCTCCCGTACCGAGTCCCAGCCCGCCTTGAGGATCAGCGCGGCCACCACCAGACCTGCCCAACCGTCTACCCGCACCCCGAACCGACTGCCCAGCAGAGCGCTGACCAGCACCAGGGCGGTGGCGGCACAGTCGGACAGGGAGTCCTTGGCTGCCGCCCGCAAGGTGGACGAGTCAATGCGTTTGGCCAGCGTGCGGTAAAAACCGGACATCCACAGCTTGACCGCCACCGCGCCCCCCAGAAGCAAGGCGGACGTTGCGGAAAGGGTAACGTCCCCAGGGGAAAGAATGCGGCTCACGGAGCTTTTGCCCAGTTCGAAGCCCACCAGCAGGATGACCAGCGACACGATTAGGCCGGACAGGTACTCCATGCGTCCGTGGCCGAAGGGATGCTCCTCATCCGCCTCCTGCCCGGCCAGATGAAAGCCCGCAAGGGTGACCAGAGATGAGCCCGCGTCAGTCAGGTTATTAAAGGCATCGGCCACCACGGCGATGGATGCCGTCAGCAGTCCCACCACCAGCTTGAGCGCAAACAGCATCAGATTGGCGGCGATACCCACCGCGCCCCCCAGTCTGCCGTATTGGCGGCGCACCGCCGGCTCGGCGGTGCGCTCCGCCCCGGGAACAAACAATTTGATCAGCAATCCGGTCACACAAAGACCCCCGTTTTCATGATATGGATACCCGTTTATTATCCCACGGGCAGAACCCTGCGTCAAGGGAAACGGCGGGCAAATGCTACCCCCTTGTCCCCGGGGGAAGATACTGGTATACTGTCAGTACAGTGAACAAGGAGGTCTGATCATGCAACTGGTACTTATGACCGCACTGGGTGTTGGCGGGGCCACCCTGCTGGGCGCGGTGCTTGGTTTTATCTTCAAGGGCATCTCCCATCGCTTCAGCGACCTTGTGCTGGCCTTTGCCGCAGGGGTGATGCTGTGCGCGGCGGTGGTGGGGCTGGTGCTCCCCTCTCTGGAATACGGCAGTGTGCCCACCGCCCTGCCTGTGGCGGTGGCGGGCATCTTCTGCGGTGCGTTTTGCCTGAACCTGCTGGACCGGGCGGTGCCCCACCTGCACCGGCTGGCCGGTGTTGAACAGGAGGCACACCCGGACAAAAGCGCTCAGCTGAACAAGGTGCTCCTGTTCGTGCTGGCCATCGGTATCCACAACCTGCCCGAGGGCATCGCCGCAGGCGTGGGCTTCGGCACGGGCAACGACGCCGAGGCGCTCACCATCGCCGCGGGCATCGCCCTGCAGAACATCCCCGAGGGCATGGTCATCATCGCTCCCATGCTGGCCGCCGGCATGTCCCCCGGCCGCACCTTCTGGGCGGCCCTTGCCACGGGACTTGTGGAGGTGGTGGGCACCCTGCTGGGCTTCTTCGCCGTCAGTCTGTCCTCCGCCGTCCTCCCCTTCGCCCTGGCCTTTGCCGGCGGTACCATGCTCTATGTCATCAGCGACGAGATGATCCCCGAGACCCACCACGGTGATGCGCGCGGGGTCACCTACTGCCTGCTGGCCGGCTTCAGCCTGCTGCTTGCCATGAGCTACTATCTGGAATGGTCCCGACACAGAAAAAACACCGCCATCGGCCGATGGCCGTGTTTCCTTGTGGTTCGTTTGTTCAGTTGAGCTCCAGCGCGCCCTTCACCTTGGCGATGATGTGCTGGCCGATGTCGTAGGAGGCGTCCACCGTCTGAGCACCGATGTGGGGGGAAACGATGAAGTTGTCGCACTCGAACAGGGGGGAGTCGAAGCCCGCACCCTCGGTCAGACCGCCGGCGGCCAGCTCGTTCTCCATCACGTCGGTGGCGTAACCGCCGATGGTGCCGGCCTTGAGGGCCTCATACATATCCTGCTCGTTGACGATGCCGCCGCGGGCCATGTTCAGCACCACCGCGTCGTTCTTCATCTTGGAGATGGACTCCTTGTTGAACATGTTGCGGGTCTCGTCGTTCAGGGGCAGGTGGATGGTGACGAAGTCGGAAACCTCGCACAGCTCAGCAATGCTCATGGAAGTAGCCTCGTTCTTGGCAAAGATCTCGGCGGGCAGATAGGGGTCGTAAGCCACGATCTTCATGCCAAACACACGGGCGATCTCGCCCACGCGCTGACCGATGCGGCCGAAGCCCAGCACGCCCAGGGTCTTGCCGCGCAGTTCACGGCCCACGAACTTATACTTGTCCCACTGCTTGAGCACCTTCACGTCGTGGTTGGCCACCATGGTACCGCGGGAGATGTCCAGCATCTTGGAGATGGTCAGCTCGGCCACGGCGTTGCCGTTCAGGCCGGGGGCATTGAACACCTGAATGCCCTTCTCCTCGGCATACTTGGTGTCCACGTGGTTCAGGCCCACAGAGCACACACCGATGACCTTCAGGCACTTGGCCGCGTCCAGGATCTCCTTGTTGATGGCGGGGTCCACGCGCATAATCAGCACGTCCACATCCACGATCAGTTCCTTCAGCTCGGCCTGGGTGGGGAGCATCTTGGTCTCCACGCTCATGTACTTGCCCAGTTCTTCTCCGATGGCCGCGTGCACCGCGTCAATGATCAAAGCTTTCATGTGCGATCTTCCTTCCTTGTTTCATTTTGTTCTGTTCGCGCTCCCCGTACCGGGAGCCGCTGTTCTACATAACATTATGCCATATCTTTTTTTGATTTAGAAGCATTATTTTTACGAGGGTTGCCACAGCCGTTCCCCTGTGGTAAAATGGGTCTGCATCCCGAAAATAAATGTAAACAGACTTGTGAGGTGGAGTATGAACTTTCAGCATCTGCGTTACTTTCTCATGGTGGCCGAGGAGCTGAATATCACCCGTGCGGCGGAACGTCTGTACATCTCCCAGCAGTCCCTGTCCAGCCACATCAGCAATCTGGAACGGGAGCTGGAAACCAAGCTGTTCACCCGCTCCCCCAAGCTGTCCCTGACCTATGCAGGCGAGCAGCTGGTGGACACCGCCACCCAGATCCTGGACCTGCACAGCCAGTATCTGGTCAAGGTGGGCGACATCAACCGCCACTACATCGGCACTCTGCGTGTGGGTATCTCCCACACCTGCGGCCTCGCCCTCCTGCCCGACATTCTGCCCCGGTTCCGGGCGGAGTTTCCCCAAGTGGAGTTCTCTCTGTTTGAAGGCAACTCCAACCAGTTGGAGGACGAGCTGTCCCACCGGCGCACCGACCTGATCATCTGCTTCCACCCCATCATCATGGAGGGGGTCGTTACCACCCCCCTCACCGACCAGCGGCTGATGATGGTGGTGCCCCGGGCCTGCACCGACGAACTGTTCGGCTCCCAGGCCGACCAGGTGCGCGCACGCTTTGCCCGGGGCGCGGACATCAACGCCTTCCGCAACCAGCCCTTTATTCTCATCAAGCGGGGCAACCGCACCCGGAGCATCGTGGACAAGTACTTCGGGCGGTGCGGCTTCAAGGCCAAGCTGGTGCTGGAAACGGAAAACACCGTCACCACCCTGGCCATGGCTCAGGCCGGCATGGGCATCACCATCTGTCCCGAGCTGTTCCTGCGCGCCCAGCCCGCCGCCGCACCCGCCGCCGGAGCGGTGGATATCTTCCCCCTCACCGACCCCTCCACCATCAGCCGTCTGGTGGCCGGACACCGGCAGGACCGCTACCTGCCCCACTACGCCGAGCGATTCATTGCGCTCGCCCAACAGGCTCTGGCCGACGGAAAAAAATGACCGATTCAAAACCAACTTTTTCTCATGCTTCGGCATCGATCGAGAAGTTTAAACTTATGGATGGATAAGAATAAACCGTCGTTCCCCGTGGAAAAAGGGGTTGAAACGGGGCGACCTCTGCCACTATAATGTATTTAACGTATTGTGCACAACGGGGCGGCCTTTCCGCCGCCGTAAAACGAAATAGGAGGAACAGACAATGAGCGAGAACAAAAAGCCCCTTGCGGGCATTCGTGTGATCGAGCTGGCCAACTACGTTGCCGCCCCCATCGTGGGCCGTATGGCCGCCGATCTGGGCGCGGAGGTCATCAAGATCGAGGGCCGCGGCGGCGACACCTGGCGCACCACCTCCATGGGTCACACCAAGACCGACCTGAACGAGAACCCCCTGTTTGATATTTTCAACGTGGGCAAGAAGTCCCTGTCCCTGAACATGAAGACCGAGGAGGGCAAGGATATCTTCTTCAAGCTTCTGGAGAGCGCCGACATTCTGATCACCAACACCCGCAATCAGTCTCTGGTGAAGCTGGGCGTGGACTATGAGTCCATCAAGGACCGCTTCCCCCGTCTGATCTACGCCACCCTGACCGGCTACGGCTATGAGGGCCCCGACTGCAACGCTCCCGGTTTTGACAACATCGCCTTCTGGTCCCGCTCCGGCTTCTCTGCCGACATGACCATTGACGGCCCCGGCAGCTATCCCGTCAACTCCCGTATGGCTATGGGCGACACCCTGGCCGGCACCGCCCTGTTCGGCGGCGTGATGACCGCCCTGTATCAGCGCGAGCGCACCGGCAAGGGCGACTTTGTCACCATGTCCCTGTACAACGCGGGCATCTGGATGGCGGGCGGCTGCCTGACCGTTGCCCAGGAGCCCTATGCCCATCAGTTCCCCGAAAAGCGCAACTTCGGTACCGCCACCAACCTGGCCTACCGCTGCGCCGACGGCGAGTGGGTGCGCTGCACCATTTTCGAGTACGAGCGCTATGCCGATAAATTTTTCAATGCTCTGGGCGTGGCCGAGCAGGTGGCCGCTTTCGGCGTGACGGACATGAAGAGCCTGAATTCCCATCCCGATGACCTGGTGCCCCTGTTTGAGAAGGTGTTCCTGACCAAGCCTTCCGCCGAATGGCTGAAGATCTTTGCCGAGCTGGACATCGTCAGCGGCCGGATCAACCACTTTGCCGACGTGCTCAAGGACGAGCAGGCCTGGGCCAACGAGTACCTGCAGACCTACAAGTGCACCAACGGCATCGAGCGCGTGCTGCCCACCTGTCCCGTTCGTCTGGGCTCTCAAGGCGCGCTGAAGCTGGGCGCCCCCTTCCTGTGCGGCGACCACAACCGCTCTGTGCTGGCCGACCTGGGCTACACCGAAGCCCAGATCGACGAGATCATCGCCAAGGGCGCGCTGAGCTGAGCCCAATTTACAAATCGTTTACATTCCCGTAATAATTTTGTTCAAAATCTTTTGTATGATGGGTTTGGGTCAAAGGGAATGACCCGTTCGTGTTTGTGTTTCTTCCTCTCTCCTTTTCATTCATGCACAGCGAGCCGCCGGGGTTACCGACGGCTCGCTGTATTTTTTATTGCATTTTTCCCTTCCGGGCGGCCTCCTGCCGGTTCATCTCCCGTTTGCGCCGGGAGGAAAAATCCAGCTTCTCCGCCAGCGCCTGCCGGTCCCCGGTCCGGAGCACCTGCCGATAGGCGTTGATATTCTGCTCCAGCCGCTCCAGCGCTGCCTCCAGGGCCGGGGCATTCATGGAAAACAACTGGGTCCACAGGGGCACATCCAGCGCCGCCACCCGGGTACAGCCCCGGAAGGAGTCTCCCTCAAAGCCCATAAAGTCAAAGAGGCTGGGATCGTCACAAACCGACACGGCGATAATGTGCATCATCTGGCTGGTATAGGCAATAATGGCATCGTGCTGCTCCGCCGTGGTCTTCACCACGTCGCTGCACCCTATGTAGGCCGCCATGCGTTCCAGCAGGGCCACTTTGTCCGGACTACTGCCCTCCCCGGGCACAAGGATATAATGCGCCCCATGGAACATATTCTTCAGGGCGTGCTGTATGCCGGAAAACTCCGTGCCCGCCATGGGGTGGCCACCGATGAATTCCACGCTGTCAGGCAGCATCTTTGCCACCTCCATGATGGCCGACTTGATGCCGCACACATCGCTGACCAGTGCCCCGGTCTTGAAGTCCTCCCGGTGCCGGGCCAGAAAGTCCACGATCCCCTGTGGATGCAGGCACAAAAACACCACATCCGCCTCGCCAAGCGCCCGGGCCGCGTCGTCGGTCACCCGGTCTGCCACGTGGTTTTCCATAGCATACCGCAGGGTGGGCTGGCTGACATCCACACCCACGATCTCATAGTCTTCAAAGCCCTGCAGGGCAAGAGCCATGGAGCCTCCGATCAGGCCCAGTCCCACAATGACAATGCTCTTGTTCATAATTTGTCTGCTCCTTCCGGTCTCCCCTTGGTCACAGAGATACTTTAGCACTTTCACCTGTTGAAGTCAAGCCTGTTTTCTCACTTTGCCTGCCGGTATATCTGCCCGCTTTGGGGGGTGATCCCCCGACACTCCAGCAGTTCTTCCACAGTAACGAACCGAAAGCCCCGCTCCCGCAGGCCGTCCACCGCCTCCAGCGCACTTTCCACCGAGGAGAGGTAAATGTCATGGAGCAGGATAATGTCCCCGTCCCCGGTATGGTCGAGAATATGCCGGGTAATGCGTCCGGTGTCCGTGTCCCTCCAGTCCTCCGGGTCTACGGACCACAGCACCACAGGGCTGTCCGCCCACCGGGCGGTGTTTTCATCGGTCATGCCGTAGGGCGGGCGCAGCCACAGCTCCCGCTCCCCCACCAGCTCATACAGCTGCCGCCGCTCTCCCATCACCTGTGTGCGAAATTCCGCCTCGGTCAGCCCCGATACCGCAGTGTGCTCCAGCGTGTGCACCCCGATTTGGTGTCCCTCCCGCACCATGCGGGCCACCAGTTCCGGGGCATAGGGGATCTGGGTGCCCACCAGAAAGAATGTGGCCTTCACCCCCCGCTCGTAAAGACCATCCAGCAGTCGGTCGGTGGTGCCGGGACGCGGCCCATCGTCAAAGGTAAGGGCCACCAGCTTCTCTTCCACCACGCCGGGCAGCTGCAGGTCGGCGGAGCTGGGCACGCCGGCGCCGGGTAATCGGCCCAGCCCGAACAGGGCCAGGATCACCAGCAGACCCAGCCGCCATAAATATTCCGGCCGCTTCCATTCCTTCACGCCGCCACCTCCGCACACGATCTTATCACAGACAGTATGTGCCGCCGCGTCGGTTTCTTCCCTGCAAATTTCTGCAAAAAAATC
>JAZNMM010000023.1:0-2625 GCA_045579605.1 Lawsonibacter sp. | reverse complement strand
CCAAGTTGTTTCCCGATGCGGCGGTGAGCAGCTCCATCGCCAACAATATCGAGGTCAACGCGGCCCGGGCCACCAAGGGCGGCGCGCTGCTCAATCTGTGTGCTGTGCTGGGTGTGGACGTGTCAGAGTCCATGGCCTTTGGGGACGGGAGCAACGACCTGACCATGATCCAGACCGCCGGTATCGGCGTGGCCATGGGCAACGCCTACCAGGGACTCAAGGATGCGGCGGACTTTGTCACGCTGGACTGTGACGAGGACGGTGTGGCCCACGCCGTGGAGAAGTTCTTATTCAACCAATAAAAACAGCGCCGAACGGCATAACCGTTCGGCGCTGTTTTGTTGTGAGGGGTTAGAAGGTGTTGCCCTTGAAATCGCTCTTGGGCGGCAGGTAGTCGCCGAAGTAGGAGGAGAAGTCCAGACCCAGATAGTTGCACAGGTCCAGCACCTCCACCATGGTATTGTCCAGCACGGGGATGCCGTTCTTTTTGCGGTTGGCCACGGCTTCCACTTCCTTTTCGCCGTGGGTGTAGATGCGATCGGCACCCTCGGCCTTGGGGGAGTTGCGCAGCTGCTGCAGGTAGTCGGACAGGTGGTCCTTGATGGCCTGGGCGTCGCCGAAGATGTTGGGGTCGATGGCCATAAAGCCGTGGCAGATCAGGCCCTGATTATTCATGGTCGTCAGATGAGAGGGCGCGCCCAGCGACAGGATGGAGGAGAAGATCTCGCAGATCATGCCGTAGCCGTAGCCCTTGTGACCGCCGAACTGTTCGGTGTCACCGCCCAGAGGCATAATGCCGCCGCCGTTTTTGGCGGTGATGTTCTTGAGCACATCGTCCGCGTCGCTGGAGGGCTTGCCGTCCTTGTCCACGGCCCAGCCCAGGGGCATTGGCTTGCCCTGCTTGTTGTACATCTCCAGCTTGCCCCGGGTGACCACGGTGGTGGAGGCGTCAAAGAAGAAGTCGTAGGGCTCAGCAGGCATTGCTACGGCGATGGGGTTGGTGCCGATCATGGCCATGCGGCCGTTGGTGGGCACCATGATGGCGGTGGTGTTGGTGCAGGACATGCCGATCAGCCCCTGATCGCAGGCCAGCTTGGCATAGTAACCGGCAATGCCGTAGTGGTTGGAGTTGCGGACGGTGACCATGCCGATGCCGCAGGTCTTGGCCTTTTCAATGGCCATGGTCATGGCCTTGTGGCCGATGAGCTGACCCATGCCGTCGTGACCGTCGATGACGGCGGAGACGGGGGTCTCAAATAGTACTTCGGACTCCACGCCCAGCTTGATCATGCCGCGCTCAATGCTCTTGTGATAGCGGGCCATGCGCTGCATGCCGTGGCTCTCGATGCCGTACAGGTCGCTCATGAGCAGCACGTCGGTGATGATGCGGGCCTGTTCTTTGGTAAAGCCGAACTTGGGGGCGGTGAAGGCGTCCATGCACAGCCGGTCCAGGGTCTCGTAGCTCCAATACTGGTATGCCATAATTCATTTCCTCTCCGTAGTCGAGTTTTTTTGATTATACAACAGCGGGAAGAAAAAAGGAATATGCTCAAGGGCGAAAAAAGAGGTTGAAGCAAAGCTTCAACCTCTTTTTGTATGAGGGGGATTACACGCCTTCCTTGGCGCGGCGCAGCTGCTCGGTCTCGGTCACGCCGTTCTCGGACACGTGGCCGGGCAGGGGGATGAGCTTGTCGTTGATGGCATCCAGGATCCAGCCGGCCTGGGGGAAGAAGAACTCGTCGAACTCGAAGGGAGGAGTGATCCAGTTGCGGGCGCCCACAACAACGGGAGGAGCATCCAGATCGTCGAAGCACAGCTCGGTAATCTTGGCGGCCACGTCGTTGAGGAAGGAGCCACGGGCGCAGGCGTCGGAAGCCAGCACCACACGGCCGGTCTTGCGCACGGACTCCACGATCTTGGTGTAGTCCAGGGGGGCCAGGGAGTGCAGGTTGATGATCTCGGCCTCCAGACCGTACTTCTCGCTCAGGGTCTTGGCGGCGTCCATGGCGCGATACAGGGTGGCGCCGATGGTCAGGATGGTGACATCCTTACCGTCGCGGACCTTGTTGGTGTCACCGAAGGGGATCTCATAGCGCTCCTCGGGCACGCCGCCCTCGTGGAACTGCTCGCCCACGTCGTACAGGCGCTGGCTCTCGAAGAAGACCACGGGGTCGGTGCCCTTCAGGGCGGACTCCATCAGACCCTTGGCCTCCCAGGGGGTGGCGGGGAAGCACACCTTCAGGCCGGGGATGTGAGCGCACAGAGCGGTCCAGTCCTGGCTGTGCTGAGCGCCGTACTTGGAGCCCACGGACACGCGCAGTACCAGAGGCAGCTTCAGGATGCCGGCGGACATGGACTGCCACTTGGACATCTGGTTGAAGATCTCGTCACCGGCGCAGCCGATGAAGTCGGCGTACATCAGCTCCACCAGAGCGCGGCCGCCGGACAGGGCGTAACCAACGGCGGTACCCACGATGGAAGCCTCGGCCAGGGGGGAGTTGAACAGACGGCAGTGGGGCAGAGCGTCCATCATGCCGCGGTACACGGCGAAAGCGCCGCCCCAGTCACGGCAGTCCTCGCCGTAAGCGATCAGGGTGGGATCCTCGTAGAAGCGGTCCCAGATGA
>JAZNMM010000022.1:0-2661 GCA_045579605.1 Lawsonibacter sp. | reverse complement strand
CCCTGGGAGGATGTGCCTGCCCCCCAGCCAAAGCCTGTTCCCGCGCCGGAGCCCCAAAAGCCCTCTGCTTCCCCGACTCCGGCCGCTGCCACCGGTGACTTCTGGGCCGAGTTCTCTGCCGGTCTGCGGGGTATCGTCCCCCCCTCCGCTCTGCCCTATCTGATGAACAGGACCGCCGTGTCCGGCACGTGGCAGAACGGGGTGCTCACCGTCTGGGTAAAGGACGAATTCACCAAGGCCATGCTCAACAAAGCCGCCGTGGTGGAGGGGCTTGCCCGGGCAGCCGGTGCCCGCTTTGGCCAGCAGGCCAGGGTGGCCTTTTCCGTCGGCACTCCCCCGGCCAGCGCTCCCACTCCGACCGCTCAGCCGGAGACAGACGCTCTGGAGGCGCTGATGGACTTTGGAAAGTTTGACAACATCACCATTGAATAAAGGAGACATACAACATGGCAAAAGGATACGGTAACCGCGGTATGTCCATGGGCGGCATGGGCGGCGGCATGAATATGAACATGATCAAGCAGGCCCAGAAGATGCAGCAGGAGATGCTGCGCATGCAGCAGGAGATGGAGACCAAGGAGTTTCAGGGCACGGCCGGCGGCGGCGTGGTCACCGCCTGTGTAACCGGAAAAAAGGAACTCAAGTCTGTGACCATTGACCCTGAGGCGGTGGACCCCGATGACGTGGAAATGCTGCAGGACATGATCGTGGCCGCGGTTAACTCCGCACTCCGGGCCGCCGATGAGGACGCCAGCAGCTCCATGCAGAAGCTGACCGGCGGCATGAGCCTGCCCTTCTGACCCAAACGCGGGAGTGCCACGGGCATTCCCGCGTTTTTTCACACACATCTGCCGAAGGGAGGCCCTCCCATGGACACAAAACTGTTTTTCTCCGCCGTGACCAAGTTTGCATTGGGTCTGGTGTGTACCGCAGTCCTGCTCTTTGTCCCCGCGGGGACGGTGCACTTCCCCGGCGGACAGCGGCTTGTGCTGCTTTTGTTTGTCCCCATGTTTCTGGCCGGACTGGTGCTGCTGGCCGTCGATCCCGCCCTGCTGCGCCGCCGTCTGCAGGCAAGGGAGGACCAGAGTGAGCAGCGGCTGGTGGTGAGGCTGAGCGGGCTGATGTTCCTGTGCGGCTTTGTGGCCGCAGGGCTGGATTTCCGCTTCGGCTGGTCCACCTTGCCCGGCTGGCTGAGCGTGTGTGCCGCAGTCGTCTTTCTGCTGGCCTACGCCCTGTATGCCGAGGTGCTGCGGGAAAACACATGGCTGTCCCGCACCGTTGGGGTGCAGGAGGGACAGCAGGTGGTGGACACCGGGCTGTACGGCATCGTTCGCCACCCCATGTACGCCGCCACGGTGCTGCTGTTTTTGTCCATGCCGCTGGTGCTGGGCTCATGGGTGTCTTTTTTCATGTTTTTGCCCTATCCCGTCCTCATTGCAATGCGCATCCGGAACGAAGAGCAGGTGCTGGAAACCCAGCTGAAGGGCTATGCCCAATACAAGCTCCGGGTAAAGTACCGCATGATCCCCTACATCTGGTAAGAAGGAGTGCTCCGCTATGAGCGAACTGCCCCAACTGAAGATCATCGCCCGCATCCGAAGCGAGTTTCCGGAAAAGTTCGGTATCCCCCGGCAGAGCGGTCTGGTGGAAGAACTCAAGGCCACCATTGTCTTCGAGCCGGAATTCCGCAATCCGGACGCCCTGCGGGGGCTGGAAGGCTTCTCCCACCTGTGGCTGATCTGGCAATTTTCCAAAGCGGTGCGGCAGGACTGGTCGCCCACCGTCCGCCCGCCCCGTCTGGGAGGGAACGAGCGCATGGGGGTGTTTGCCACCCGTTCCCCCTTCCGCCCAAACCCCATCGGTCTGTCCTGTGTGAAGCTGGACCGGGTGGAGCTTCACTCGGAACTTGGCCCGGTGATTCATGTGGCCGGGGCGGACCTGCTGGACGGCACTCCCATTTACGACATCAAGCCCTATCTGCCCTACGCCGATTGCAGACCGGACGCTGTGGGTGGCTTTGCCAGCGCCCCCAAGCAGGCCACCTTACAGGTGTGCTGCGGGGAAGAACTGCTGGCGCAGCTGCCTGCCGAGCGCAGACAGGCTCTTCTGGGTGTGTTGGCTCAGGACCCCCGTCCTTCCTATCACGGCGACCCGCAGCGGGTGTACGGCCTGACCTTCGCCGGCTTCAACGTACAATTCACCGTAGAGAGAAACACCCTCATCGTACACAACATCCAGCCCCAATAACACCCGCGCCCGTCCGTTGGACGGGCGCGTTTTTCGTCCTCTTTCTCCATCAATTCCATTTGCCCTCGAGCATGTTATGTGGTAGAATAATAGATTGAAAGATTATCTTCTCCCGTGTGTATACTGGAAAGGCGGTGCGTTTATGCACGACAAGCTCATCCGACAGATCACTTCCATCACCGCGGAGCGGCTGGCCGCCCGGCGGCTGCCCTTTGCATCTACCCAGCGTTCGGCCATGGCTCTGCTGCGTGTCCCTTCGTGGACGGAGGGGCTGGTGGAGCTGCTGCCCCTGCGGCAGCGGCTGAGCTGTGCCAAGGTGCTGGCTCTGTGTGCCGATATTCTGCTCAACCTGTCGCCTGAGCCGGAGGATGGGTGGCTGTCCTTCTGCTATCGCTATGTCCGCAGCCTGATGTT
>JAZNMM010000021.1:0-3306 GCA_045579605.1 Lawsonibacter sp. | reverse complement strand
TGGGGAGGGGGGGAGGGGGGGGGGGTGGCGCGGGTCACGTCCAGCGCCGCGCCCCACAGGTGGCCGGCATTCATGGCGGCGGCCAGTGCGTCCTGGTCAAGCACGGTGCCACGTCCGTCGCTGATGAGAATGGCGTCCGGCTTCATAAGGGCGATGCGCCGCTCGTCCAGCAAGTGGACGGTTTCGGGGGTGTGGGGGACGATGAGGGCCACCACGTCCGCCTGGGGCAGCCGGTCGTCCAAATGGTCCATGGTGTCCAGCTCGTCAAAGCCGTCCACAGGGTCAGTGACGGTGCGCTTGAGGCCCACGGTATGGGCGCCCATGCACTTGCACAGCTTGGCAAATTCACTGCCGATGACCCCTGCGCCCACCACCAGAACGGTGGAGCCGCGGATGGTGCGCACCTTGCCCAAATCCTTCCACTGGTGCTGCAGCTGGCAGTCCCGGTATTGGGGAAGCTTGCGGCACAGGGAGAGCAGGGTGGTCAGCATATGTTCAGACACAGTCTGCCGGTAGGCGCCCACGCAGGCGGTGACGGTGACATGGTCGGGCAGGATGCCGGGGGCGACAAATTCGTCCACACCCATCCACAGGGCCTGCAGCCAGTGCAGGTTTTTCGCTTTGTAAAGCTCCTCGGCCTTGGGCCAGCCCATGATGATGGTTGCTTTAGACAGCTGTTCGTCGGTAACGGTGTTGCGGTGGGGATATTCCCAAACTGCGTCGGGCATCAGGGCTTCGAACAGGGGGCGCTCTTCCGGGCTGAGGGGGAACATGTTGAGAATGTGTTCGGACATGGAAAGCTCTCCTTACAATATAATCACGCCCATTATATATGCTTTTGGGGCGGGGAGCAAGAGGGGAGGGGGAATTGGCTTTGCGTTATGGACAGGGGTGTGCTACAATAGGAAAAAAGACGGGAGGTGACCGCCGTGAGCATTACTTTGGGTACTGGGTTGGAGCAATTTCCGGGCATCGGTCCGGCGCGGGCCAAGAAGCTGGCCGGGCTTGGGCTGCACACGGCGGGTGACCTGCTGCGCTATTTTCCCCGCAGCTATGAGGACCGGCGGGCGCTGGCCACCATACACAGCGCCCTGCCCGGTGAGCCGGTGTGTATTCAGGCCATGGTGGCCCACCCGCCACAGCTCAGCCGTGTGCGCCGGGGGCTGGACCTGCTGAAGGTACGGGTGGCCGACCAGAGCGCGGTGATGGACATTACGTTTTTTAATCAGGCCTACCTGAAGGATGCGCTGCGCACCGGAGAGGAGTATATTTTCTTCGGCACGGTGGAGGGGCTGGGCCGCATGCGGCGCATGACCAATCCGGTGGTGGAGTCGGTGGGCAAGAACGCGGTGACGGGCTGCATCATGCCGGTGTATCCGCTGACGGCGGGTATTTCCAACAACCGGGTGATGGGGCTGGTGCGCAAGGCGGTGGAGGCCTGTGCCGGGACCGTGCCCGAGGCGCTGCCCGAGCGGGTGCTGCGGGAATATCAGTTGGCCCGCAGCGAGTTTTCTTATCACAACATCCACTTTCCGGAAAGCTTTGAGCTGCTGGAGGCGGCAAAGCGTCGGCTGATGTTTGAGGAGCTGTTCTATCTTTCGGCGGGACTGGCCCTGCTCAAGGGGCGAAGGGCGCAGGCTGCCGGCCCGATGTGCCGGGGGGAGAACATGGACGGCTTTTTGTCTCTGCTACCCTTTGACCCCACCGGGGCGCAGCGGCGGGTGATGGAGGAGTGCCGGGGGGACATGACCTCCGGCAGGCCCATGAACCGGCTGGTGCAGGGTGACGTGGGCTCGGGTAAGACGGCGGTGGCTGCCGCCGCCATCTGGCTGGCCGTTGGCAGCGGTCTGCAGGCGGCCCTCATGGCCCCCACGGAGATTTTGGCCCGGCAGCACTATCAGTCTTTGTGTGCCCTGCTGGAGCCGGCGGGAGTCCGGGTGGGCTTGCTGACCGGGGCGATGACCGCGGCCCAGAAAGCCCGGCTGAAAAAGCAACTGTCCGATGGGGAGCTGCAGCTGGTCGTCGGCACCCATGCGCTGCTGTCGTCGGGTGTGGAATTTGCCCGGTTGGGGCTGGTGGTGGCTGATGAGCAGCACCGGTTTGGTGTAGCCCAGCGGGCGGCGCTGACGGCAAAGGGGGAGCGTCCCCACGTGCTGGTCATGTCCGCCACTCCGATTCCCCGCACGCTGGCGCTGATCATGTACGGCGATTTGGACGTGTCGGTGATCGACGAGCTGCCCCCTGGCCGCACGCCGGTGGACACCTTTGTGGTGGAGGAGGACAAGCGCCAGCGTCTGTACGGCTTTGTGCGCAAGCTGGTGGGCGAAGGGCGGCAGGCCTATATTGTCTGCCCCGCCGTGGAGGAGGATCCGGAGCGGTGGGGGACGGATGTGCCCGATTTGAAGACGGTGATTTCTTACGCAAAGGATCTGCAGGAGCGAGTGTTTCCCGAACTGCGGGTAGGTTTTGTCCACGGCCGGCTCAAGCCGAAAGAGAAGGAGGCGGTCATGACGCGTTTTGCCGCGGGAGAACTGGATGTGCTGGTGTCCACCACGGTGATCGAGGTGGGAGTGGACGTGAGCAACGCAGCACTGATGATTGTGGAAAATGCCGAGCGCTTCGGTCTGAGCCAGTTGCACCAGCTGCGCGGCCGGGTGGGGCGCGGCAAGCACAAGTCCTATTGCGTACTGGTCAGCAGTTCAAAAGGAGAAAATGCCCGGGAGCGGCTGCGGGTACTGGCCGGGACGACGGACGGATTTAAGATCGCTGAGGAGGACCTGAAGCTGCGCGGGCCGGGTGACTTTTTCGGTGACCGGCAGCACGGATTGCCCCAATTGCGCATTGCCGATCTGGCCGGAGACACCCGGCTGCTCAAACAGGCGCAGGATGCGGCCCGGTGCATGCTGGAGGGTGACCCCCAGCTGCAGCGGCCGGAGCACCGGGCGGTGCGAGAACGGATACAGGCCCTGTTTGCACAGCAGGCCGATATTTTCAACTGACGTGGTCCCGTATAGGGGCTGAAAGAAAAAGGAGAATGAAACATGGAACATATGGAACACGCCCGGAGCCTTCGGGCCGCACAGGACAGACACTACAACTGCTGCCAGTCGGTGCTGGTGCCCTTTGCCGGCGAGATGAGGCTGAGTGAAGAACAGGCCTATGATTTGGGGGCGCACTTTGGTTCGGGTATGCGTCACGGCAGCACCTGCGGTGCGCTGTCCGGCGCGCTGATGGTGCTGGGTGCCATGGGGTATGGTGAGCAGGAGGCGCAGGCTGTGTTGCGCGCGTTCCGGGAGAAGAACGGCT
>JAZNMM010000020.1:0-4902 GCA_045579605.1 Lawsonibacter sp. | reverse complement strand
GCGCAGCAAAGGGCGCGTCCGAAATCGGACGCTCCCTGTTTTTATCTCAATTCGTATTTCATATTCTCGCTGGTGATCTGCCAGGTGCTCTGCTGGCCGAAGTTGTCGGTGATCAGCAGCTCCGCCACCAGCTCGTCCTCGCCCTGCACCGGATAGGTGCCGCTCACGTCTGTCCACCAGCGGCCGGCACCATCCTCGGCCACCCACGGCTCCACATCCAGTTCCCGGCGCAGCAGCTCCTGCTGGCCGTAACGCATCACAAGGACCAGCCGTTGAGGGCAGAGCAGCTCCCGGTTGAAATCGCCGGGTGTCAGGGCCTCCAGGCCGAAATCGGTCTTCATGTCCACAACCAGTTCCCCGTCCCGGGTCAGTTTGGCATCGCCCATGCGGCCCGCATGGCGCACCGTCAGGCCAAAATGGGACTTGAGCATATAGACCGGGACGGTCTCCATGGGCTGGGTCTTGCGGCTTTGGCCGTCATAGAGCTGAATGAAAAAATCCGGGTCATCCCACAGGGGCACGTTCATTTGCGCCACAAAGGCGCTTCCATCCCATTGGGCAGGAACGCTCACCTGCTCCCCCGCGTCATTTTCCACACAAAAATCCGCGGTCATGCCGGGAACGTATTCCTTTGGTCTTGCGGACAGGGAGAACACCGCCATTTGTCCCGGGATGTAGTCGGTGAGAACACAGTCCCACTGGCTGAGCAGATGGTTTTGGGCCTCCAGCAGTTTTTCCAACCGCCCGGTAAGGGAGTTGATCTGGTTGGACACCGTGTTCTCCACGCCGACCACTTGATTTTGCACGTTCTGGGTCTGACCGGACAGCTGGTCGATGCGGTCATTGAGCTTGGATACCGTCCGAACGGACACCAGCAGCAGGACCGCCAGCGCCACCGCTGCCCACCCCAAAAACCGGGGGCGCTCATGGTGCCGGGGGCGGGCACGCTCCATCTGCTCCAGATAGCGGTTCACGATGGTCTCCACCGCCGCCAGCTCCCGTTCGGTCAGCTCCTGGGGCGCGTCCTGCTCCCGGGCCACACAGGCTTCTTCCACACCCAGCAGGTATCCCACGCTGATCTCAAACTGACGGCTGATGGTGATGAGCTTATCCACTTCCGGAATGGTGATGTCGCTCTCCCACTTGGAGATGGCCTGTCGGGACACGCCCAGCAAATCTCCCAGCCCCTCCTGGGAAAGGCCGCGCCCCCGGCGCAACTCCTGTATTCTCTGTCCCAGCGTCATGGGCTCACCTCCTTGTGCTTATAGCATAACCCGGCAGTGGTTTTTTGACAACCAACTGCCGGGTTCTTTTTGTCAACCTTCGGTTGCAGGCCTTGGGGCGCAAGGGTTATCGCCGTGCTATCACCGCGCTCCGGGGAGGCAGGGTGAGCATGCCGTCCTGAAGCTCGCCTGTCCCAAGCAGCACCTTCCATTCGCCCTCGGGCAGCGCCAGCGCCGCCGGCCAGGTCCCGGCGTTGCAGGCGCACAGCACCCGCTCCCGCCGCCAACTCCGCTCAAAGGCCAGCAGTCCGCCCTCTCCGGTCAGCCAGCGCAGCTGACCCCGGCGCAGGGCCGGGCTTTTCTTGCGCAGTCGGCCCAGAGCGGCAAACCAGTCCGTCAGTTCCCGGTCCTCTTTGCCCCAGGGGAAGGTGCGCCGGTTGAATGGGTCTTCAAAGCCCTCCAGCCCGGCCTCGTCGCCATAATACACCGTGGGCGCGCCCGGGAAACAGAACAGCACCGCCGCCCCCACCTTCAGCAGGGCCGCGCCACGAGCGCGCTCCTGCCGGCTCATGCGGTAGGCCGCCCGCTCGTCCTTGCTTCGGTCCAGCTTCTCCTCCCCCACGCCCAGCAGGGTGAGTACCCGCAGACTGTCGTGGGTGCCCAAAGCGTTCATGGCGGAGTAAAAGGCAAAGGGGGGATAATTTTCCCGCAGGGTCTCCATGCGCTCCACAAAATCCGAAGCGTCCCCACCCCGCAGCCAGTCCAGCACCGCCGAGCGGAAGGGGTAATTCATCAGCCCATCGCAATGCCCGCCCAGCAGGTGCTTTCGGCGCACATCGTAGGCGATTTTGGTGGTGCCGTCCTCCCACACCTCGCCGATGACCACCGCGTCGGGCTTTTCCGCCCGGGCGGCGGCGTGGATGCCGTGGACGAAATCATCGGGCAGCTCATCGGCCACATCCAGCCGCCAGCCGTCCGCGCCGGCCCGCAGCCAGCGGCGCACCACGCTGTCCTCTCCGCCAAAAATAAATTCCCGGTAAGAGGGGTCGTCCTCGTTGACGGCAGGCAGAGAGTAAATGCCCCACCAGCTCTCATACTTGTCCGGCCAGCGCCGGAATTGGAACCAGCTTCGATAGGGGGAGTCCTCGCTCTGGCAGGCCCCCGTGTCGGGATAAAATCCGTCCCCGTTGAAGTAGCGACTCACATAGCCCGTGTGGTTGAACACCCCGTCCAGCATCAGGCGCATACCACGCTTGTGAAGCTGGTCGCACAGGGCCTTAAAGTCCTCGTTGGTACCCAACATGGGGTCGATACAGCTGTAATCCGCCGTACCGTAGCGGTGATTTTCCGCCGCCTCGAAGATGGGACACAGATAAACTGTTTCCACGCCGAGAGAGGCGATATAGTCCAGCTTTTCCGTAATTCCGGCCAGATTGCCGCCGAAAAAGTCCCGGTTTCTCACTTCACCCTTCCCATCCGGGCGGTACTCAGGCTCCTCCTCCCAGTCCGTGTGGACGGTGCGCCCGCCCACCATTCCGGCCGGGTCGGGAACACAGGTGCGGAAGAAGCGGTCGGGGAAAATCTGATAGCACACGCCCTCCCCGAACCAGCTGGGGACGCGCTCGGCCCGGTCATAGACGGTGAGCTGGTATTCCCCCAGCTCCTCCCGTCGGCCATCCAGGCCCTCCAGCACGAAAGAGTACCAAACCAGACCCACATAATCCCCCACGGCCAGCACGCCCTCAAACACGTCCACGCCCAGGTCGGTGTGCTTCCAGGGCAGGGGGAGGGTAATGGTCTGGTTGTCCCGCATCTCAAACCGGGCGCTCACCCAGGCGCGGGAAAAGCCCCCGGACCGCTGGGGCCGCAGGGCAAGGCGGACCTTTGTCCCGGAAGGGACGGCGCCGTATGGGGATTTATATCGCTCATCGCGGGAATCGTACACAGGTATCATGGGGTGTCCTCCAAAGGATAACAAGGCGAGGCTTCCCCCGCCCTGCCGGTCCAGGCCAGTTTCAGTGGTACTTGTAAGTGCCGCCGCCAATGAACTCCCGCAGCAGGGCGTCCGGAGCCACCAGGGCGGGGTCGATGGGCTCAAAGTGCTCAAAGGCGGCCACCAGCTCCATCATCTCGTCGTGGCGCTCATTGTCCTCGGGCACGCTTTTGAGGATGGGGGAGGCAAAATTGCGCATGACAGACACCTCGTAGGGCAACGAGGAGTCGAACATGATATCCGCCCGGTTTTTGAATGGGGAGATATACAGCTTCTCCCCCCGGCGCACATTGGCCCACATATCCAGCGTCTGGGCCACGCCGGTGCCCCGGAACTGGTAGTCCCGCACCGCACGGCGGGTCAACCGCATCCACGTACCCTTGAAGCGCAGCACCGCGCCCTCGTTTACGTTGGAGCGGGCGGATATGTAAAGCTTGGTGGCCTCGGCGTGACGGCCGGCGATGTCGTCGTTCAGGGCATGGATGCCCTCAAAGATAGCGATCTCGTTTTTACCCAGCTGCAGGGGGATACCGGCGGCATCGTTGCGCATCTGGCGGGCAAATTCGAATTTGGGGATGACAACTTCCTCCCCGGCGGACAGGGCGGTAAAGTGCTCGTCCAGCAGGTCCATGTCCAGGCACAGGGGCGACTCGTAGTCGATATCTCCCTCCGGGGTGCGGGGGGCGGTGCGCCGGTCCAGCGTTTTGAAGTAGTTGTCCATGGCCACGGCGTGGGAGTTGACCCCCCTCCGGCGCAGCTCCTCGGCGATTTTCAGGGCCGTGGTGGTCTTGCCCGAGCCAGAGGGGCCGGACAGCAGCACGATGGGGCTGCGCTCCAGATTGGACAAAATGCGGTCGGCCGCCAGCGATACCCGCTGGGTGTAGGCCCGGTCGCATTCGGCCAGAAATTCCTTTACATCACTTTTGATGCGCTTGTTGATCTCCTGAAGCTGATATGCCATTGGATGACCTCCTTTATGGGCGCTCAGCGCTCCCACAGGGTGCGCTTCTGCTCCAGAATATGGGGCAACTGGGCCATATATTCGTGGGGGAACTTGGGGTTGGCCTCCCGGCGGATGGTCCCGCTGTCCCGGTCCACCAGCTTGGTCACGCCCCCCGCCCCCAGGGACAGGACGCTGTGCAGCTCCTCCATCATGCAGATGTTATACACGTTTTCCTTGCCCGGTTTGGCCCAGCCCACGTTTTCCAGACTGCCCGACATATACTTCTGCCGGTACAGGTAGTAGGGGCGGTAGCCCGCCCCGCGCAGGGCGTCGGCGCTGTATTCCAGCATCCGGGCCACCTCTCCCCCGGTGGGGAGCACGCCCCCCTCCTCCATAAGGCGGGAGCCCTTTTTCAGGGCAAGGGTGTGCACGGTGACGTTTTCAGGCTCCATGGCCAGTACCCCGTCCAGAGAGCGGCAAAAGCCCTCATAGCTGTCCCGGGGCAGTCCGGCAATCAGGTCCATATTGATGCAGTCAAAGCCCACCTGCCGGGCAAGGGCATTGGCCGCGGCGATGTCGCCGGCGGTGTGCTTTCTCCCGATGGCCTCCAGCACGTGGTCCTCCAGCGTCTGGGGATTGATGGAGATGCGCTCCACCCCGTGGCGCTTGAGCACCAGCAGCTTGGCTCGGTCGATGGTGTCCGGACGGCCGGCCTCCACGGTAAATTCTGTGCACCGGGACAG
>JAZNMM010000019.1:0-17700 GCA_045579605.1 Lawsonibacter sp. | reverse complement strand
ACCGCCAGCGGCTCAATGACACCATTCACTCCTTTGGCATCGAGGCCAACATCATCAACACCGTGCGCGGGCCCTCCGTTACCCGCTATGAGCTGGAACTGGATCAGGGCGTGCGGTTGAACAAGCTGACCAATCTGGCAGACGACATCGCTTTGGCGCTGGGCGCTACCGGTGTACGCATTGCCCCCATTCCGGATAAAATCTCTGTGGTGGGCATTGAGGTGCCTAATAAGGTGGTTTCCCCCGTCAGCGCCCATGCGGTAATCGGCTCGAGCAGTTTTACCGGCAGCCGGTCCAAGGTGTCCTTCGCTGTGGGCAAGGATATCAGCGGCCAGTGCGTGATCGGGGACATTGCCAAGCTGCCCCACCTGCTGATCGCCGGTACTACCGGCTCGGGTAAGTCGGTGTGCACCAACTCCATCATCACCTCGCTGCTCTACAAGGCGACCCCGGAAGAGGTGCGTCTGATCATGGTCGATCCCAAGATGGTGGAGCTGGGTATCTACAATGGGATTCCCCACCTGCTTATCCCCGTGGTCACCGATCCGAAAAAGGCCGCCGGTGCACTGCAGTGGGCGGTGACGGAGATGATGAAGCGCTATCGCACCTTCTCTGAAGTGGGTGTGCGCAAGCTGGAGGAATACAATTCTCTGGCGGCGAAAACGGAGGGGATGGAAAAGATGCCCTCCATTGTGGTGCTCATCGACGAGCTGGCCGACCTGATGCTGGTGGCTGCCAAGGAGGTGGAGGAATCCATCTGCCGGGTGGCGCAAATGGGCCGCGCGGCGGGCATGCATCTGGTCATTGCCACCCAGCGTCCCTCTGCCGACGTGATCACCGGCCTGATGAAGGCCAATATTCCCAGCCGCATTGCCTTTGCCGTGGCCTCCGCCATGGAGTCGCGCATTATTCTGGACACCATGGGCGCAGAGAAGCTGGTGGGCAAGGGCGATATGCTCTTTGCACCTCTGGGCAGCGGAAAGCCCACCCGTGTGCAAGGCTGCTTCATCTCGGACGAGGAAGTGGCCCGGGTGGTGGACTTCGTGAAAAAGAGCGGCACGGCCAATTATTCCGATGAGGTCATGCACGAGATCGAGCAGCACGCCGCCCAGAAGGAACAAAGCGCCAAGGGCGTGGGTGGTGCGGCTCCCGGGGACGCCGGGGAGGACGAGTATGACGAGCTCATCAATGCCGCCATCGAGGTGGTGGTGGAGACCGGACAGGCCTCCGTTTCCATGCTCCAGCGGCGGCTGAAGCTGGGTTACGCCCGGGCTGCCCGTCTGGTGGACCAGATGGAGGAAAAGGGCGTGGTGGGTCCCTTTGAGGGGTCCAAGCCCCGGCAGCTGCTCATCACCAAGGAGCAGTGGCAGGAAATGCAGTACCGCCAGAGCTTTGACGGCGGTGCAGCGCCCGCGCCCGCTCCGGTGGAAGTGGATGACCTGCCGCCCTTTGATGTGGAAGAAGTGCTGAGCACGTCGGAGGAAGATACCCTGTGAGTCAAACGGCCCCGCCAACTGCGGGGCCGTTTTTACAAAGGAGGATAACCATGGATCAGATGCGGTTTTGCCTGCGTCAGCGCGGGGCACACGGGCAGGCGGATACGGCCTTTCTGTCAGAAGGGCAGGCCCGGCGGGCTGCTGCTTTCCATGAAACGCTGCCCGGCTATGCGCCCACGCCGCTGGTGCGGTTGGAGGGCCTTGCTGCCCGGCTGGGTGTGGCCCGGGTACTGGTTAAGGACGAATCGCCCCGTTTTGGACTCAATGCTTTCAAGGCGCTGGGCGGTAGCTGGGCCATTGCCGATTATCTGAGGGAGGCGCTGGCGCTGGAGGGTGAGATGACCTTGGATACCCTGCGCACCGCCCTCGATGGGCGGGAGCACATTACCTTCATCACGGCCACTGACGGAAATCATGGTCGTGGCGTGGCGTGGACCGCCCGGGTGCTGGGGCAGAAAGCGGTAGTGTATATGCCCAAGGGGTCGGCGGCGGAACGACTGGAGAATATCCGCGCGCAGGGTGCTCAGGCCCAGATCACTGCATATAATTATGATGATACGGTGCGCATAGCCGCCGCAGACGGAGAGAAGAATGGCTGGGTGCTGGTGCAGGACACCGCCTGGCCGGGCTATGAGACCATTCCTACCCGCATTGTTCAGGGATACAGCACGCTGGCTCTGGAGCTGGACCGCCAGCTGGAGCAGATGGGGGAGGAACTTCCCACCCACGTGTTCCTGCAGGCCGGTGTGGGCAGCTTTGCCGGTGCGGTGCTGGGCTACCTGCGGGAGAAGTATGGGGATCGCTGCCCCGTCACTGTTATCATGGAGCCTGACCGGGCGGATTGCCTGTACCGCAGCGCTGTGGCAGATGACGGGCAGCGCCGCATCGTTACCGGCGATATGGATACGATGATGGCCGGCCTTGCCTGTGGCGAGCCGTGTACCATCACCTGGCCGCTGATCAACGCCTATGCCGATGCCTTTGTCTCCTGTCCCGACGAGGTAGCGGCGGTGGGCATGCGACTGCTGGGACTGCCGGTAAATAAGGACCCTGTTGTGGTGTCCGGCGAATCGGGCGCGGTGGGCGCAGGTGTGCTGGCCGGGCTGATGAGTGGCCGGTATGAGGAGCAGCGCACCGCCCTTGGTCTGGATGAAACCTCCCGGATCCTGCTGATCAGCACCGAGGGAGATACGGACCGGGAGAACTATCGCCGGGTACTGGCACAGAAGGATTAAAACCGCTGCGGCGGCTGACAGGCGCGTGTTGGCCGTCGCAGGATTTTACTTGACAGAACCAATTTGACAACATATAATATGCAGGGTCGGTCACAACGGGGCGTGGCGAAGCTTGGTATCGCGCTTGGTTCGGGTCCAAGAGGCCCCGGGTTCGAATCCCGGCGCTCCGACCATAAAGGCACCTGCTAAATTGCAGGTGTCTTTTTCTTTGTGAATTTTGGTAACGAACCCGTAGCCTCATATTTAAAATCCGCCCCCTGCGGAGCAGGAAGACGCAAAGCGGCGTTCGTGCTCCGCGGTTCAAATCCCGGCGCTCCGACCACGTCGTTGCGGACAACATCATGTCCGCAACGACTGTTATACGCAGAAGTGCTGTATAGCAGATAGGTGATGACAGCATTGACTCCTATCTGTATGAAACTCACTTGCATACATATCCCGTGAGCAAGTGTGCCAAAGCGTCCGTTCGCCAGTCGCTGGAATTTTATAAGGAGCAGGGGTATGCCGAGGTTTTTATCACCAACCACTTTATCGACGGCAACATCAACTGCGACAGAACGCTGGCCTACGAGGAGCGCATCAATTTCTGTTTTTCTGACTACAAGCAAGGCGTTGAGATCGGGAAAGAACTGGGCATTTGCGTATTTCTGGGGAACGAATGCTCCTGTCCGGGACGAACGGGGTTTTATCCAGCGGGTACTCAAGGGAGAACTGACACCCTTTCGCCGCAGGAACAATTTGACAGCGGGGGCGGATTGCGATACAATTGGGTAAGAAAGTATGCACTCGTCCCAAGGGGCAAAGGAGGAACCGGACATGAAGCGAATCATTACCATAGGCCGTCAGTTTGGCAGCGGAGGCCGGGAGCTTGGCCGTCGGCTTGCTGAGGAGCTGAACATCGAGTATTACGACCGAGAGATTTTGGGAAAGATCGCCGAGGATACCTCCCTTGCCGAGGAATACATCCAGAACGTGCTGGAGCGTCAGCCCCACAACCTGCTGCCCATCACCGTGGGCCGCAGCTTTGCCTATGTGGAGAACTACGCCTTCAAGCAGGCCCAGTCGGTCTATCAGTCCCAGAGCCGGATCCTGCGCGAGCTGGCGGAGAAGACCGACTGCGTGATCATCGGCCGCTGCGCCGACTACATCCTGCGCGATCTCAACCCCCTGCGCATCTTTGTCTATGCCGACGAGCAAAGCCGCGTGCGCCGCTGCATGGAGCACCTGCGGCAGGACGAGCAGGGTGTGACGGAAAAGCAGATGCTGCGCCGCATCCGCGCCATGGACAGGGACCGCACCCGCTACTATGACTTTTACACCGGCCTGAAATGGGGCGACAAGTACAACTATGATCTTTGCGTCAACACCTCCGGCGCGGTGATCAAGGAGCTGGTGCCCGCCCTTGCCAAGCTGGTCGACTGATCCACACCCGTTACGGGCGTATCCGTTTGGATACGCCCGTTCTTTTTGTCCTAAAACAGGAATAGACTAAAGCGATGAACGAGAATGGAGGGGTGCGTATGCAGACCACGTACGGACGGGGAGGACGGGAAGAGCGCAGGCGCACCCAGCAGCGTCAGCGGCGCGCTGCACGACAGTTCCGGCAGCTGCTTGTCTGCCTTGCGCTGTTTGCTCTGGTCTTTGTGGGTAAGGGGATCTGGCCGGAACAGGTGGCCCGGACGGGAGAACAGCTGCTGCAGGTACTGCACGCCAACACCGATGTGCGCGGGCTGTTTGTCCGGCTGGGCAGCGTGCTGAGGGGAGAGGGAGCGGCTTTGGGGGAATTTGGCCGCATGTGTGTGGCTGTGTTTGCACCCAACGCAGGCCAGCCGGAATGGAACCGCGTATCCCACGGGCAGCCTGTGTACCGCCCGGCCTGGGAGCCAGAGGGAAGGGAGACATGGGCCCGGCCCGCATCCGCGCTTGGGGATGAGGTCCCTGCGGTAGGGACAGTGGTGCAGGCGGTGGACTATGACGGTCCTCAGGTGCCTGCCGGCTATAGCATGGATTGGCTCGGTTTGGGAGATATGCTTACCGCAACACCGGTGTTTGGGACGGTGACGTCGACCTTCGGCTACCGGGAGCACCCCGTTCTGGATCGGGACAGCTTTCACTCCGGCGTGGATATCGCGGCCAACGAAGGTGTTCGCATCAACGCTTTTGCAGATGGGGTGGTGAGTCAGGTGGGGGAGAATGAGGACCATGGCCGGTTTGTACGTCTGCGTCATGACAACGGTGTGGAGAGCCTGTACGCACACTGCAGCCGCGTTACGGTGGAACAGGGCGCCCGGGTTCTGGTGGGGGAACAGGTGGCGCAGGTGGGGTCTACCGGACGGTCCACCGGAGCCCACCTGCACTTTGAACTGCAGCTGGATGGTGTGGGGCTGAATCCTTTGTACTACATCTGCCCGGAAGGGGTGTCCCTTGCGCTGGGGTAGGATCGAGGTGACTGGCGGCTTTTTGTTGGTGATGGCGTGGCTTAACTACACGGACACCCAGGGGATACTTCCTTTAGCGGTCTGCGCGGCGGCCGCCCATGAGCTTGGACACTGGGCGGCGATCGTGCTGTCGGGGGGACAGGTGCGCCGGCTTCGCCTGTGCGCGATAGGTGCGGAGTTGGTGCTGGAATGCTCCCTGTCTTACGGCAGGGAGTTTTTTTGTGCCCTTGCCGGACCGGCGGTCAATGTGCTGCTGGCGGTGTGCGCCTGCCGTGGGACCGGGGAACGCATGCTTCTTTTTGCCGGGCTGAACTTTGCGCTGGCCCTGTTCAATCTGCTGCCACTTGCTCCTTTGGATGGGGGGCGTGCTTTGTGCTGCATTTGCTGCCTGTTGACCGACCTTGGACACGCCCGACAAATATGCCGCCGGGTGGAACAGGGGGTGCTTGTCCTGCTGTGTGCGGTGTGCGGCGTATGCCTTTGTTGGGGTGGAGGGGTAACGCTGGCGCTGTGTGTGGGCTGGCTTTTGTGGTCAGGGCGAAAGATGACAGAAAAAAGGGTTGTCAAAGTGGGCGGGAACGGTTAAAATGTTTCTGTCTGCTTTGAGAGGATGGAGAAAAGACATGAATCGAATGCTGGAACGGATCCTTCCCAACGTACAAAAGCCCGCCCGCTATACCGGTGGCGAATATAACGCGGTGGTCAAGAAGCGCCGGGACGTAGATACCCGCTACGCCCTGTGTTTTCCCGATACCTATGAGATCGGCATGTCCAATCTGGGCTGCCGTATTCTGTACGGACTGATGAATGAGCAGCCTGGTCTTTGGTGTGAGCGCGTGTACGCGCCCTGGGGCGACATGGAGGAGCAGATGCGCAAAGAGGGCATTCTGCTCTATGGACTGGAGAGCGGCGATCCCATCGGAGAATTTGACATCATTGGCTTCTCTCTTGGCTATGAGATGGCATACACCAACGTGCTGAACATGCTGGATCTGGCCGGTCTGCCCCTGCGCAGCGCCGAGCGTACCGATCTGGCCCCTCTGGTGGTGGCCGGCGGCACTTGCTGCTACAACCCCGAGCCCCTTGCTCCTTTTGTGGACTTCTTCGTGCTGGGAGAAGGGGAGGAGGTCACTCTGGAGTACATCGAGCTTTACCGCAAAGCCCGGGACGAGGAGTGGACCAAGGCCGAACTTTTGCGTGAGGCGGCCAAGATCCCTGGCATCTATGTGCCCTCTCTGTACGATGTGACCTACAATCCGGACGGCACCGTTCAGGCCATTGTGCCCAAGGACGGCGCGCCTGAGACCGTGACCAAGCGCATTGTGGAGCGCATGGATGAGGCCTATTTCCCGGTCAAGACCATCATTCCCTCCACTGAGATCGTACATGATCGGGTCATGCTGGAACTGTTCCGGGGCTGCATCCGGGGCTGCCGCTTCTGTCAGGCTGGGTATGCTTACCGCCCCGTGCGCTGCCGGGACGCAAAGAAGCTGGGGGAGATGGGCCGGGAGGCCTGTCTGGACTCCGGCTATCAGGAGATCACCCTGTCCAGCCTGTCTTCCACGGACTATCCCGGTCTGGTGGACCTGTGCGATGACCTGCTGGACTTCTGTGAGCCTCGCAATATCAGCCTGTCCCTGCCCTCCATGCGGGCAGACACCTTTTCCATGAATCTGATGCAGCGCCTGCAGAAGGTGCGTAAGGGCGGACTCACCTTTGCCCCCGAGGCGGGCACCCAGCGTCTGCGTGACGCCATCAACAAAAACCTCCGGGAGGAAGATTTGCTCCAGTCCTGCCGCACCGCATTCTCCGGCGGCTGGAACGGGGTGAAGCTGTACTTCATGCTGGGTCTGCCCACGGAAACGGACGAGGACGTGCTGGGCATTGCCGACCTTGCCCGCAAGGTGTACTTCGTTTGGAAGGAGTGCGCCCCCAACAAGGCCCGGGGTGTGCGTATCACCGTGTCCACCTCCTGGTTTGTTCCCAAGCCCCATACCGCCTTCCAGTGGGAGGCACAGATCCCGGTGGAGGAGTATCAGCGCCGGGTGAATCTGCTGCGTGACGCCCTCAAGCGGGACAAGTCCATCACCTACAACTGGCATGACCCCCAGACCAGCTATATGGAAGCGGTGCTCTCCCGTGGTGACCGCCGTCTTGCCGACGTGCTGGAGTGGGCATGGCAGCACGGCGGGAAGTTCGACTCCTGGAGCGAGTATTTTGATTTCCAGCGCTGGCTGGACGCCCTGTCCGCCTGTGGGTTGGACGGCGATTTCTACGCCCACCGCGTCCGGGAAAAGGACGAGGTGTTCCCCTGGTCGGTGCCCAGCGTGGGTGTGAGCCGGGAGTTTTTGTGGCGGGAGCGTGAGCTGTGCTATGCGTCGGTGACCACGCCGGACTGCCGCACCCGCTGTTCCGGCTGCGGAGCAAATAAATTCCTTTCGGGAGGTGTGTGCAATGGCTGAGCATCGCCTGCTCTTTTCCAAGACCGGTCGTGCCCGATACATTTCCCACCTGGATCTGATGCGCACCTTCCAGCGTGCCTTCTTCCGGGCCGGCATCCCGATCAAACACACCGAGGGATTTAACCCCCACGCATTTGTGTCCATCGCCCTTCCCTTGTCTGTGGGCTATTCCAGTCAGTGCGAGATCCTGGAGTTCGGCCTGCTGGACGGGGTGAGCGAGCAGGAAGTTCCAAAGCGCATGAATGCCGCCCTTCCCGAGGGAATTGTCATCCACAAGTGCTATCGGGCGGAGAAGCCCATCAAAGCGCTGACACATCTGAACTACATTCTTACCTTTGATTATGCTGCCGGCCGTCCCATGGGAGCGGAGAATGCGCTCAAGGAGCTTTTGAGCCGGGAGAGTCTGGTGGTCACCAAAAAGTCCAAAAAGGCGAAAACCGGATTCACGCAGGTGGACCTCATTCCCCTGATCAAAAAATGGACGGTGGAGGGACGAAGCGATACCATGATCCTGGACTTGGTGCTGGCGGCTCAGAATCCCGGCCTAAATCCGGAGCTGATCCGCGCCGCGTTCTGCGAGCATTACCCCCAGTTCGCCCCGGAATTTGTCTCGTTCCACCGGAAAGAAGCGCTGGACGGAGAAGGAAAACGGTTCCGGTAAAAAAGTCGTCCCAAAATTGCAAAAAAAGCTTGCAATCAGGGAAAAGCTATGCTAAAATACCAGAGCATTACGCATGGAATGGGATTTCCTGCCAAGTGCTCCGCCGGTGCGGGGTTGGCAGGGCAGAGGAACATTCCAGAGGTAACAACTAAAATTTAGGAGGAAAAAAACAATGGCAGTCGTATCTATGAAGCAGCTTCTGGAGGCCGGTGTTCACTTCGGTCACCAGACCCGTCGGTGGAACCCCAAGATGGCCACCTACATCTACACCGAGCGCAACGGTATCTATATCATCGACCTGCAGAAGACCGTGAAGAAGCTGGAGGAGGCTTACTCCTTCGTGCGTGAGCTGGGCGAGAAGGGCGAGAGCATCCTGTTCGTTGGTACCAAGAAGCAGGCCCAGGATGCCATCAAGGAAGAGGCTGAGCGCGTCGGCATGTACTGGGTGAACGCCCGCTGGCTGGGCGGCATGCTCACCAACTTCAAGACCATGCGTGGCCGTGTGGACCGTCTGAACCAGCTGAAGAAGATGCAGGAGGACGGCACCTTCGACATGCTGCCCAAGAAGGAAGTCATCAAGCACATGGGCGAGATCGCCAAGCTGGAGAAGTATCTGGGCGGCGTGACCGAGATGCGCAAGCTGCCCGGCGCCCTGTTCGTGGTTGACCCCCGCAAGGAGCGCAACGCCATCAACGAGGCCCGCAAGCTGAACATCCCCATCGTAGCCATCGTTGACACCAACTGTGATCCCGACGAGATCGACTACGTCATCCCCGGCAATGACGACGCCATCCGCGCCATCAAGCTGATCGCCGGCGTTATGGCCAACGCTATTCAGGAGGGCAAGCAGGGTCAGGACAACGCTCCTGCCGCTGAGGCCGCTGCCGAGTAAATCTCATATTGGACTCTTTTGAGCGCCCGCCGGTTTGGGCGGGCGCTCATTCATTGATTTGAAACAAACGATATTTATTGGAGGTAACTGTTATGGCTATTACTGCTAAGGACGTACAGAATCTGCGCGAGATGACCGGCGTTGGCATGATGGACTGCAAGAAGGCTCTGACTGAGGCTGAGGGCAACATCGACAAGGCCATCGAGATCCTGCGCGAGAAGGGCCTGGCCGCTTCTGCCAAGAAGGCCGGCCGCATCGCCGCCGAAGGCATGGCTTACGCCGCTGTGGTGGACGGCATGGGCGTGGTGGTCGAGGTCAACGCTGAGACCGACTTCGTGGCCAAGAACGACAAGTTCATTGATTTCGTCAAGGGCGTGGCTGCCACCGTGGCTGCCAACAAGCCCGCCTCCCTGGAGGCTCTGATGGAGTGCAAGTATGCCGGCACTGAGAACACCGTCACCCAGCAGCAGCAGGAGATGGTGCTGGTCATTGGCGAAAACATCAAGGTTCGTCGCTTCCACTTCTTTGCTGAGAACATCTCTGTTCCCTATATCCATGCCGGCGGCAAGATCGGTGTGCTGGTCAACCTGAAGGTGGAGGGCGGTATCGACGCCACCGAGATCGGCAAGGACGTGGCCATGCAGATCGCTGCTCTGAACCCCCGCTTCTGGGACAAGAGCCAGGTCACTCAGGACGTGCTGGACGAGGAGAAGAAGATCATGCTGGTCCAGATGGACAACGATCCCAAGATGGCCGGCAAGCCCGAGCAGGTCAAGGTCAAGATCGTGGAGGGCAAGCTGAACAAGTTCTACGCCGAGAACTGCCTGCTGCAGCAGGAGTTTGTCAAGGACAACCAGTTCTCTGTGGAGAAGTATATCGCTTCCGCTGCCAAGGCCCTGGGCGGCAACGTCACTTTCGTGAACGCTGTCCGCTTCGAGAAGGGCGAGGGCATTGAGAAGAAGGTGGACGACTTCGCTGCCGAGGTCGCTTCCATGATCAAGTAAGACAACCAAAACAGCATCGGGCCGGACATTCCTTGTGAATGTCCGGGCCTTTTTGTGCAGGAAAAAATAAATGCAAAGATTTCACATTTCCCCCTATGCAAACGGCGGTTTTTATATTAAAATAGATGAAAGAAAATGACCGGAATACCGGGGGAAGAAAAGGATGTGTTCAGAATGACCCAACCGCGTTATAAGCGTGTGCTTCTGAAGATCAGCGGCGAGGCCCTTGCGGGCGATGCCTCCCGCGGCCTTGATTTTAATGTCATTGGCGATGTGTGTGATGTCATCAAAAAGTGTGTGGAGCTTGGCGTACAGGTAGGTATTGTCGTGGGTGGCGGCAACTTCTGGCGCGGTCTGAAGGACGGCGGTGACCGCATGGTGCGTGTGCGTGCCGACCACATGGGCATGCTGGCCACTGCCATTAACGCCCTTGCTGTGGCCGATGTGCTGGAGCAGAAGGGTGTGGACGTGCGTGTGCAGACGGCCATCGAGATGAAGTCGGTGGCAGAGCCCTACATCCGTCAGCGGGCCATCCGCCATCTGGACAAGGGCCGTGTAGTCATCTTTGGCTGCGGTACGGGCAACCCCTTCTTCTCCACCGACACGGCTGCTGTGCTGCGCGCCGCGGAGATCGAGGCAGATGCCATTCTCCTGGCCAAGAACATTGACGGCGTTTACTCCGCCGACCCCAAGAAGGATCCCAACGCGGTCAAATACGATTCCATCAGTTACGACGATGTGCTTGCCCAGCACCTGCAGGTGATGGACTCCACCGCCACGTCCCTGTCCATGGACAACAAGATTCCCGTGCTGCTGTTCGCCCTGAAGGACCCGGAGAATATCCTGCGCGTGGTCATGGGCGAGAAGATCGGCACCGTGGTGGAAGGCTGATCGACCGCACTCATACAGGAAAGGATGTTTGCATTATGAGTATTGAAGTGAAGGATTTTGACGTCAGAATGCTGAAGACCATTGATGTGGTCAAGGCCAACTTTGCCTCCGTGCGTGCTGGCCGCGCCAACGCGGGTGTGCTGGACCGGATCATGGTGGAATATTACGGTACGCCTACGCCCCTGAATCAGGTGGCTGCTGTCTCCGTGCCCGATCCCCGCACGCTGATGATCCAGCCTTGGGATGCCACCCTGCTCAAGGCCATTGAAAAGGCCATTCAGACCTCCGACTTGGGCATCAACCCCCAGAATGACGGCCGTGTGATCCGGCTGGCCTTCCCCCAGCTGACCGAGGAGCGCCGCAAGGATCTGACCAAGCAGGTGAAGAAGTACGCCGAAGACGGCAAGGTTGCCCTGCGTAACCTGCGCCGGGAGGCCATGGACGATATCAAGGCGGCCAAAAAGAAGTCCGAAATCACCGAGGACGACCAGAAGAATCTGGAAAAGGAGCTGCAGGAGCTGACGGACAAGCGCTGCAAGGACATCGATGAGCTGTGTGCCAAAAAGGAACAGGAGCTCATGGCGGTGTAACTGCTTCAAATGGGGTGCAGGGCGCGCAGCCATTCTGCGCCCTGCACCTTGTTTTGCTGTTCGCCCGGTAATGGGCGGTATCATCTGACGAAGGAAGAATGGATATGTCTGTGCTATTCAAACGAAAGGACCGGGTGCCAGCCATTGACCCGGCGCTCCTCCCTCGGCACGTGGCCATCATTATGGACGGAAATGGCCGTTGGGCAAAGAAGCGCGGGCTGCCCCGTACTGCCGGTCACGCGGCCGGCTCGGAGCGGTTCCGAAATCTGGCGCGCTATTGCCGCCGGATCGGGATCGAGTACATGACGGTCTATGCCTTTTCCACTGAAAACTGGAAGCGGCCCAAGGATGAAGTGGAAGCGATCATGGGACTGCTGAAAAAGTACCTGTTGGAAGCTGTGGAGCAGATGGAAAAGGAGCAGGTGCGCATCGAGTTCTTCGGCGATCTGTCTGTTCTTACGCCCGAGCTGCAGCAGCTTTGCCTGCGTACCCGGGAAATCTCCGCCGGCTACCAGGGTTGTCAGGTGAACATCTGCCTGAACTACGGCGGCCGGGACGAGATCGTGCACGCGGCCCGCGCCTTTGCCCGGGACTGCATGGAGGGAAAGCGACTGCCCGAACAACTGGACGAGGATACCTTTTCTGCCTACCTGTATTCTGCCGGCGCGCCGGACCCCGACCTGGTCATTCGCCCCAGCGGCGAGTTGCGCCTGTCCAACTTCCTGCCTTGGCAGAGTGCCTATGCGGAGTTTTACTTCACGGATGTGCTCTGGCCCGACTTTGACGAGAAAGAGCTGGACCGGGCCATTATTTCCTATCAGAAACGGTCCAGACGGTTTGGAGGTGTGTAAGAGATGCTGACACGGATCATTGTTTCTCTGTTGCTTGCCCCGGCCTTTCTGGCGGTCCTGCTCTTTGCTCCTGTGGGCATTGTGACCCTTATGGTGACCGGAATCGTCGCCCTTGCGGCCTTTGAGCTGCTGCGTGCTGTGGGGGCGGGACGGAACCGGTATGTCTGTGCTGTTACCCTTGCTGCTGCGGCTCTCATCCCCGGGTGTTATTGGAGTCAGACGGATGATTGGGCCATCATGCTGGTGCTGATGGGGCTGTTGCTTACCCTGTTCCTTGCTGCGGTGCGTTCCTTTGGGACGGAAACAGCCATTTCGGCGGAGCACATTCTCTTCGCTCTGTTTGGCGGTGTTCTCTATCCGGTGCTCATGTCCTCGCTGGTGCGGCTGCGCATGCTGGACAACGGTGCGTTTCTGGTGTTGCTGCCAATTGTATCGGCATTTTTGACAGATACAGGTGCCTATTTCTTTGGTATGTTTCTGGGCAAGCACCGGGGCATCACCAAAGTAAGTCCCAACAAATCCGCCGAGGGATTTGCAGGTGGCCTTTTTGCCGGCGTTGTGTTTATGGTGCTGTATGGTCTGATCCTGAAAAACGGCTTTGGGCTGGAAGTTGATCTGCTGCGCATGGCGCTTTATGGTTTTGCGGGCAGTGTGGTCACCATGCTTGGCGACCTGTCTTTCTCGCTGATCAAGCGCCAGTACGGCATCAAGGACTACGGTTCGCTGCTGCCCGGTCATGGGGGTATGCTGGACCGATTCGACAGCATGAGCTTTGCGGCCCCCGCCATGTGGCTGTTTGTCACGCTGTTCCCGGCCTTTTAAGAGGAGTATTTTATGAAAAAGAGAACCATTTCCCTTATGGGTTCCACCGGTTCCATCGGGCGGCAGTCACTGGACGTGATTGCCGCCTGCGGCATGCGTGTGGCGGCGTTGACTGCCAACCGCAACGTGGAACTGATGGAGCAGCAGGTGCGTCAATATAAGCCCGTTCTTGCGGTTATGATGGACGAACGGGCGGCGGCGGAGCTGAAAGTGTGTCTGGCCGACACCGATGTGCGCATCGCCTGCGGCATGGACGGTCTGATGGAGGCCGCCCGGCTGGAGCAGGCGGACACAGTTATCACCGCTGTTATGGGCATGGTGGGTCTGCGCCCCACACTGGCGGCCATTGAGCAGGGCAAGCGCATTGCCCTTGCCAACAAAGAGACTCTGGTCTGCGGCGGCGACATTGTCATGGCCCGGGCCAAACAGTACGGGGCGGAAATCGTCCCCGTGGACTCGGAGCATTCGGCCCTGTTCCAGTGCCTGCAAGGCAACCGGGACAGGGGGGAGGTCAAGCGGTTGATCCTTACCGCTTCCGGCGGACCGTTCTTCGGGTACAGCAAGGAGCAGTTGGAGCAGGTGACTCTTGCCCAGGCGCTGAAGCACCCAAACTGGTCCATGGGCGCCAAGATCACCATTGACTCGGCCACCCTGATGAACAAGGGGCTGGAGTTCATTGAGGCCATGCACCTGTATCAGCTGCCCCCGGAAAAAATCTCCATCGTGGTCCATCGGGAGAGTATCATTCACTCTTTGGTGGAATACTGTGATAATGCCATTCTGGCCCAGCTGGGGTCGGCGGATATGCGCCTTCCCATTCAGTACGCGCTTACCTTCCCTCAGCGTATACCCGGCCCCGCCACGGCGCTGGATATGTTGTCCTGTCCCAACCTGACCTTTGCAAAACCGGATCCGGACACCTTTGCCTGTCTGGGGCTGGCCCTTCGGGCGGCAAAGCAGGGGGGCACGGCGGGGGCGATCCTCAACGGCGCCAACGAAGCGGCGGTGGGCCTGTTCCTGTCCGAGCGCATTGGCTTTGCTGACATTGCCCGACTGGTTGCCGCCGCCATGGACGAGATTCCGGTGTCCCCATCCACCTGCCTTGAGGACGTGCTTGAGGCGGATGCTCTGGCCCGGCAGGCGGTGCTGGCGCAGGTAAAGTAAATCCCTTTTTGGAGGTCGTATGCTCTATATTCTGATTGCCGTTTTACTGTTCGGTGTTCTCATCGCTGTGCACGAGTTCGGTCACTTTTTCACCGCAAAACTGTTTGGTGTGCGGGTGAATGAGTTTTCCATCGGTATGGGTCCGGCTCTGTTCTCCCGGCAGAAAGGGGAGACTCTGTATGCCCTGCGCCTTTTTCCAGTGGGAGGCTACTGTGCCATGGAGGGGGAGGACGAGGATTCGGACGACCCTCGCTCCTTTTTCCGGCAGAAGGCATGGAAGAAGATCATCATCCTGTGTGCCGGTGCGGCTATGAACTTTTTGACCGGTTTGGTTCTTGTGCTGCTGCTGTACTCCGGTGCTCAGGCCTTTGTGGGAACAACGGTGGTCAGCTTTGCCGAGGGCTTTCCCTGGCAGGGTGAACAGCAGCTCGTGGCTGGAGACCGTATCGTGACAATCAACGGGGAGCGTATTTATCTCTATAATGACATCACCATGTTCCTCAACCGTGGCTACGGCCAACCCTATGACCTTGTGGTGGAACGGGACGGACAGCGTGTGGAGCTAAACGATCTGCCGTTGGAGCCCCGGGAGTACCCTTTGGAAAATGGGCAGACCTCTGTGCGCTTTGGACTGAATTTCGGTTATGAGGAGGCCACAGTTTGGAACCGGCTGACCTACAGCTGGTACAATGCCATTGACTTTGTGCGGCTGGTGCGCCTGAGCCTGACAGACCTGTTTTCCGGTGGCGCCGGGCTCAAGGATCTGGCCGGGCCCATCGGCATTGTGGACACCATTTCCCAGGTGGGTGAGCAGGCACAATCGGTGAGCATAGCTTTGGAGAATATTCTGTATATTGGTGCGCTCATCGCCGTCAATTTGGCGGTGATGAATCTGCTGCCCTTGCCGGCATTGGACGGTGGACGCGTGTTCTTCCTGATAATCGGTGCTCTCTGGACGGGGATCACCCGCCGGCGTATTCCCGCAAAATACGAGGGCTATGTCCATCTGGCGGGCCTTGTGCTGCTGCTGGGATTGACCGCGGTGGTGGCGTTCAACGACATTTCCCGCATTTTTGGAAGGTGGTTCTGATGACAAAACAGATCATGGTGGGTAACGTTGCCGTGGGCGGCGGCGCTCCTGTGTCCATTCAGTCCATGTGCAACACCCGCACGGACGATGTGAACGCCACGGTGGAGCAGATCCGTCGGTTGAGTGCGGCCGGCTGCCAGATCATTCGTGTGGCGGTGCCCGACATGGCCGCGGCCCGGGCCGTGGGTGCCATCAAGGAGCGCATCGACATTCCCTTGGTTGTGGATATCCATTTTGATTATAAACTGGCGCTGGAGGCCATCGCCGCCGGGGCGGACAAGGTGCGCATCAACCCCGGCAACATCGGCGGTGAAGATCGGGTGAAGGCAGTGGCTCAGGCCTGCCGTCAGCGGGGTATCCCCATCCGTATCGGGGTTAACGGCGGCTCACTGGAAAAGGGGCTGCTGGCCAAGTACGGCGGTGTGTGTCCGGAGGCCATGGTGGAGTCCGCCTTTGGGCACATCCGGCTGCTGAATCAATTTGATTTTGACGACATCTGCGTATCCCTCAAGTCTTCCAGCGTTCCCATGACCATGCAGGCCTATCAGCTGATGCGTCAGCGCAGCGACTATCCTCTGCACATTGGCGTGACAGAGGCGGGCACAGTACGTATGGGTACGCTGAAATCGGCCGTAGGAATTGGTGGTCTGCTGGCCCTCGGCGTGGGGGACACCATGCGGGTTTCCCTGTCCGCCGACCCCATTGAAGAGGTGTACGCCGCCCGGGACATTCTCAAAGCGGCAGGCGTGCGAAGAGACGGCCCGGAGCTGGTGTCCTGTCCCACCTGCGGGCGCACCCGCATTGACCTGATCGGTCTGGCCGGAGAAGTGGAGCAGCGGCTCAAGCAGGTGGATAAACCCATCACTGTGGCGGTTATGGGCTGCGTGGTCAATGGACCGGGTGAGGCCTCCGCCGCTGACTGCGGCATTGCCGGCGGCATGGGGGAGGGCCTGCTGTTCAAAAAAGGCCAGATCATTAAAAAAGTGCCCCAGGATCAGCTTGTGGACGAGCTGTTTGCACTGATCGAGACACTGTAAGAGATAGTTACAAAGGAGACCTGAGCACCCATGTCCGAAAAGATCCCCTTTTTGCAGATGTTTTCCGCTCTGCGCCGATACACGGAGCTTGCCGTGGCGGTGGAGGGTTGGCTCATTGTGTCCGCAGCCATACATAAGGCCCAGCGCAGCGCCATCATCGTGGTGGAAGGCGCCCAGGGCGCAGGCCCCAACCTGATTGGGGAGGTGCAGGATACGGTGTGCCGGGCCTATGGCCTGAACAGCGTCAAAATTGAACAGGTGGATATTCCTGAGCAAGTGGAAGAAGCGCCTGCATCTGCACCGGCAAAGGAACAGACGCAGCTGGATGCCTTTGCCCGTACTGAGGCCATTCGTGCCCAGACCATGAAGAACATCCAGCGGGCAGTACCCTCCTCGCAGGAGAAAAAGGCCACCAAGGACCACGGCAAGGTCATCTATGGACACGTGATCAAGAAAAAGCCCGTCCCTATGGGGGAACTGGCGCTGGACATGGGTACCGTAGTCATTGAGGGCGATGTGTTCGCGGTGGACCACCGGGAGCTGAAAAAGCGCAATGCCTGGGTGGTGGCCTTTGACGTCACGGACTACACCGGTTCGGTGCGTGTGAGTAAGTTCCTGCCCACCGAGGAGAATGCCAAGGCCATTGTGGAGGGTGTGAAGAAGGGACAGCGGCTGGTCATTCAGGGGCGTCTGAACATGGACCGTTTCTACGGGGATATGGTGTTGGAGCCTGCTTCCATTATGGAGGGGAAAAAGACTATGCGGCAGGACACCGCCCCGGAAAAGCGGGTGGAGCTGCACCTGCACACCACCATGTCTTCCATGGATGCGCTGACCAGCGTGGGACCCAAGCTGAAAGAGGACCGGAACGTGGTCAAGCGGGCGGAAAGCTGGGGGCACAAGGCCATCGCCATCACCGACCATGGTGTTGCCCAGTCTTTCCCCGACGCATGGCACTCTGCCAAAAACATCAAGCTGCTGTATGGTGTGGAGGCCTATTACATCAACGATGTGGACGACCGGGTGGTGGTCCACGGAAATCAGGAACAGGGCTTCTCCGACGAGAT
>JAZNMM010000018.1:0-8338 GCA_045579605.1 Lawsonibacter sp. | reverse complement strand
GGTGGCAAACGACGCGCTGAAGCTGGGCATGGACGTGTATGGCTATGACCCCTACCTGTCCGTGGATGCCGCCCTGCGGCTGGACCGCCACGTGAACGTGGTCAAGGACGTAAACGAGCTGTTTCGGGCGTGCGATTACATCTCCCTGCACATTCCCTACCTGCCCTCCACCAAGGACTTCATCAACGAGGAGGCCATCTCCAAGATGAAGGGCAATGTGCGCATCCTCAATCTGGCCCGGGGCGAGCTGGTCAATGACGCCGATATGATCGCCGCTCTGGAGGCCGGCCGGGTGGGCAAATACGTCACCGACTTCCCCAACGACAAGATTGCCACGGCGAAAAACGTCATCGCCCTGCCCCATCTGGGCGCGTCCACCCCGGAGAGCGAGGACAACTGCGCGGTCATGGCGGTGCGGGAGCTGGAGGACTATCTGGTTCACGGCAACATCCGCAACAGCGTGAATATGCCCAATCTGGTGCAGGAGCGCAGCGGCATCGCCCGGGTGTGCATCATCCACAAAAACATCCCCGCCATGCTCACCAGCATCATGACCGCCCTGTCCGATGATGGCATCAACGTGGAGAACATGACCAACAAGTCGAAAAAGGACTACGCCTATACCATGGTGGACGTGAATACCCGCATCACCGACGAGGTTGCCAACGAGCTGCGGGCCATCCCCGGCGTGATCCGGGTTCGGGTACTCAATCACTAAAGAAAGGATGACCCCCATGGCGAGAAAGCCGGTCTTGAAACTACAGTACAACTCCCCCGTTGTGCTCACCTTCGCGCTGGTGTCCCTTCTGGCCCTGGGTCTGGGCTGGTGGACGGACGGAATGTCCACCGACCTGTTCTTCTGTGTATATCGCGCCCCCCTTACCGACCCGCTAACCTGGCTGCGCATGGTGTGCCATGTGGTGGGCCACACCGGATATGCCCACTTTATGAGCAACATGACCCTGCTGCTGGTTATCGGCCCGCCGCTGGAGGAGCGCTACGGAAGCAAGCGGCTGTTCATCTGCATTCTGGTCACCGCACTGGTGTCCGGTGTCATCCAGTTTATCTTCTTCCTCTCCACCGGACTGCTGGGGTCCAGCGGTATCGTGTTCATGATGATTCTGCTCTCCTCCCTGTCCGGTATGGGCAAGGGCACCATCCCGGTGACCTTCCTGCTGGTGGCCGCCATTTATCTGGGCGGCGAGGTGCTGGACGCGGTGAACACGCTGGACAATGTGTCTCAGCTGACCCACGTGGTGGGCGGCGTGTGCGGCGCGGTACTGGGCCTTGCCATGCGGCGCAAAAAGTTCTGAGCCTTATTTACACACAAACGCGCACCCCAAAGTCTTTTGGGGTGCGCGTTTTCCTTGCCCCGGCGGGGCTTACATCTGCTCCAGCAGGGCCCGTATGACCCGGGCATGTTCCTGCTTCTCCCGGGCCAGCTCGTCAAACAGCTGTCCCAAACAGCGGTCGTCCGTCTCCTGTGCCGCCGCCTGGGCTGCGGCGCCCCCCCGCTGCTCGGCCATGTACTGCTCCCGGAGCACCATCATCAGTTCCTGCCCCGTTCGTTCCATCTCCGGGGGCGGCCCCTGCCAGCGCTGGCCGGTGATAAGGAAATAGGCCGCAGCCAGCTTTTTGGCGTGGCGGCGCTGGTCTGCGGCCATGCCTGCCAGCACCCGGGCCGCCGCGCCCCCCGCCCGGCGCACCAGCCCCTGGTAGACCCGCCCGTCGTGCACGGCCTGCCGGGCCAGTTCCTCCAATCGGGGCACGTCGTTCTGCGCTCCATCGCCCAGGCAGTCCACCGGAGGCTCCTCCCGGGGCATCACCGGCACCAGGCCCTGCGGGGGAACGGGAGGCGGCTCCAGCCCAATGGGGGACTGCGTCCCTTGGGGCATCACCCTGCTCCATACCCGCTGGAACAACTCCCGGTCGCTGCCGTACAGCCCCGGTCCGGACTCGGTCATATCCATTCGCATCTCTTCCATAGTTCCTGTCCTCCTGACCTGTTTTCTTGCCCTTTATCCTATGCCGCCCCTTGTGTTTTGTTCCGAACTGTGGTACACTTCCTGCGCATCCAATGGAAAGGAGTGCTTTGTATGCACCAGATGCCCGACATCCCCCACCTCGTCAATCAGCCCGGCCTGTTCTCCTCGGAAAACGGCATTCACATCACACTCTCCCGCCCCAACTATGCCGAGGGTCAGCTGGACGTGCGTTCCTCCAGCCTCAACCTCCACGGCACCGTCCACGGCGGCTGCCTTTACACCCTAGCCGACTGCGTGGCCGGCACGGCGGCCATCGCCCACTCGGGAAAGCGCGGGGTCACCGTCAACAGCTCCATGGAGTTCCTGCGCCCGGCCACAGGCCCGGTCATCACCTGCACCGCCACCCCAAAAAAGGCCGGTCAGATCTTCTCCGTCATGCAAGTGGAGCTTCGCAACACGCAGGCGGAACTCGTGGCCACCGGCACCTTCACATTCTACCTTTTTGAGCCAAAAGCCGACTAAAAGCCGGTCTTTTCTCTTGACATTGGTGCAAGAGCGTGGTAGGATACTTGCAATCGAATACGGTTTGATAGAGGCGCGGATACCATGCGTACCCCGGGACAAGGCCAGGCAGCCGTCCTGTGGGGAGAGGGGTCTCCGCCGAAGAAGGCTCCGCCTGCCTGGGCGGCATCTTCTGGGCCGCGGGAGAACATCCCCCGGACTGTCACGAGCATCGTGGAGCGCTGTCGACCCCCCTTTGGGAATGGTATGTCTATGGGCGCTCCGTGGGAGCGTCCTTTTTGTTTGTGAAACCCGCGCAAGTGCGCGATATTTATTTGGAGGGAAAAGAAATGAGAACGAGAAACCATTGGCTCAGCCGCGTGGCCGTCATTATGATGATGGTGCTGGCTCTGGCCACCACCGTCTTCGCCACCGGCGAGGGCGTCGAGACCGCCGCACCGTTTTACAACACCGCATTCTCCCTGCTGCCCCCGGTCATCGCCATTGTGCTGGCCCTGATCACCAAGGAGGTGTATTCCTCCCTGTTCATCGGCATTCTGGCCGGCGGCCTGATGTATGCCAACTTCAACTTTGAGGGCACCTTGCTCCACGTGTTCAACGACGGCATCGTGGCCTCCGTCACCGACAGCTGGAACATGGGCATTATCATCTTCCTGGTCATTCTGGGCGCCATGGTGTGCCTGATGAACAAGGCAGGCGGCTCCGCCGCCTTTGGCCGCTGGGCCGAGACCCACATCAAGTCCCGGGTGGGCGCGCAGCTGGCCTCCATCCTGCTGGGCTGCCTGATCTTCATCGATGACTACTTCAACTGCCTGACCGTGGGCAGCGTGATGCGTCCTGTGACCGACAAGCACAACATCTCCCGTGCCAAGCTGTCCTACATCATCGACGCCACCGCCGCCCCCATCTGCATCATCGCCCCCATCTCCTCCTGGGCCGCCGCCGTGGCCGGCTTTGCCGAGGATGGACAGGGCTTCAACCTGTTCCTGCGCGCCATTCCCTATAACTTCTATGCCCTGCTGACCATCGTGATGATGATCGGTCTGGTGGTCATGAAGGTGGACTTCGGCCCCATGGCCCGTTACGAGAAGAACGCCATTGAGAACGGCGACCTGTTCTCCGGCTCTAACCCCTACGCCAACTCCGAGGACGATGCCGCTTCCGGCAATGGCATCGTGCTTGATCTGGTCTTCCCCGTCGTCTCCCTGATCGTGGCCTGCGTCATTGGCATGATCTACACCGGCGGTTTCTTCTCCGGCGAGAGCTTCATCAACTCCTTCGCCAACTCCGACGCCTCCGTGGGCCTGATGCTGGGCTCCGCCGTGGCGCTGGTCATCACCATCGCCTACTATATGATCCGCCGCTCCATGAAGTTCAAGGAAATGATGAGCTGCATCCCCGAGGGCTTCAAGGCCATGGTCCCCGCCATCCTGATTTTGACCTTCGCCTGGTCCCTGAAGGCTATGACCGACTCCCTGGGCGCCAAGGAATACGTTGCCGCTCTGGTGGACAGCGCCAAGGGCATTACCATTCTGCTGCCCGTGATCGTGTTCACCGTGGGCTGCGTGCTGGCCTTTGCCACCGGCACCAGCTGGGGCACCTTCGGTATCCTGATCCCCATCGTGCAGAGCGCTCTGGATATGAGCGAACCTCTGGCCATCGTCTGCATCTCCGCCTGTATGGCCGGTGCCGTGTGCGGTGACCACTGCTCCCCCATCTCCGACACCACCATCATGGCCTCTGCCGGCGCTCAGTGCGACCACGTCAACCACGTGTCCACTCAGCTGCCCTACGCCATCTCCTGCGCTGTCATCGCCGGTATTGCTTACCTGCTGGCCGGCGTGCTGGGCGTGGTGGGCGCTCCCGTCATTATCGCCCTGCCTGTGGGCGTGGTACTGATGCTGGGCTTCCTGTTCATCATGAAGTCCCGTTCCCCCAAGGCCTGACACACACCGCAAACACAAACAAGCACCCCCTGACATCAGGGGGTGCTTGTCTTTTTCGGGCCGCGAGCGGAGATTCAATACTGATACTTGCCGCGCATACCTGCAAAGCAAGCGCCGGTCACACACAGGGCCAGTCCCTCCGCCAGCACGATGGACAGCCACACTCCATCCAGCTCCAGCACCATGGGCAGCAGCAGCACCGCTGCCACCTGAAACAGCAGAGTACGCAAAAAGGAGATGCCCGCCGACACCAGCCCATCGTTCAGGGCAGTAAAGAAGGAAGAACCGAAGATGTTCACGCCCATCAGCAGAAAGGACAGCGAGTAGAGCCGGAAGCCCCGCCGGGTCATGTCCAGCAGCGCCGGGTCATAGCCCACAAAGCTGCCTGCCAACGGCTGGGCCAGCAACTCCGCCAGCGCCGTGAGCACCACCGATGCCACAGCGATGATGCACAGGCTTTTGCGGTACAGGCTTTTGAGTTCATCCGTGTCCCCCGCGCCGTAATGAAAGCCGATGACGGGGGCACTGCCGATGGAGTAGCCCACAAACACCGAGATGAAGATAAAGTTGACGTACATGATGACTCCGTAGGCCGCCACCCCGTCCTCCCCGGCAAAACGCATCAACTGAACGTTGTAGAGCATATTCACCAGCGACATGGACAGATTGGTCATCAGCTCCGAGGAGCCGTTGGTACACGTTTTCAGCAGGGCCCTTGCATCATACACGGGACGGCACAGCTTCAGCAGACAGCCATTGGGCATCAGAAAGTAAATCAGAGGGACTGCCCCCCAACCAGTTGACTGATTACCGTGGCTGCTGCCGCACCCTCCAGCCCCCACCGGAACACGCCCACGAACAGGGCGTCCAGCACAATATTGGTCATTCCCGCTGCCACCGTGATGGCCAGCCCCAGCCGGGGCCGCTCGGCGGTGATGAGAAAGCTTTGAAACTCGTTCTGCAGCACGAAGGCGGGCAGCGCCAGCATCAGAATGCGTCCGTACACCACGCAGGCTTCCAGCATCTCCCCCCGGGCGCCCAGAGCAAAGGCGATGGTGCGCATAAATACGATGCCCACCACCGCCAGCACCGCGCCCAGCGCCAGTGACAGCCAGATAAGCATGGAAAACAGGCCGTTGGCCCGCTCCCGGTCGCCCTCCCCCAGCGTTTTGGATACCAGGGCGCTGCCCCCTGTGCCCACCATAAAGCCCAGCGCGCCGAACATCATTAGAAAGGGCATGATAAAGTTGACTGCGGCAAAGGGGGTCTTGCCCACAAAGTTGGACACAAACAGTCCATCCACCACACCATAGATGGAGGTGAATATCATCATCACGATGGACGGGGCGGTGAACCGCAACAGCGTCTGATAAGTAAAATGGTCACTGAGCCGGATGTGCATAGCCTTCTCCTTGCCTGACTTCATCGTTTTGTCAAGCAGTTATTGTAGCCCCTCCGGCCCGGAATGTCAACCTGTGCCCCTCACTCCGATACACTCGGCTGCCGGGGCTCTGTCTCCATGCTCATCACCGACACCTCAAAGGCGGTGCGTTCCTCCTCCCGGTCCTCCAGCCGTTTGGTGTATGTACGGCTCTGCAGCCGCCCCTGCAGCGTCAGCCGGGCCCCCACCGGCAGTCCCGCACACCGCTGTGCCAGCGACCCCCACGCAATACAGGGCAGGTAGTCCGAGCGGCCATAGCGCCGGTTGACCGCCAGCATCAGGTCGCTGATGTCCCGTCCCAGGGGTGTACGCCGGTAAATGGGCGGCTTGCACAACGTGCCGGTCAGGGTCAGGCTGTTTTCATCCTCCCCCTGCTCCCAGCGCAGCTGCTGGGCCAACACCGTGATAACCAGCCGGCTGCCCTGCCCGCTGCGGTTGTTGAAGGAGCGCACCTCCCCCACCACCGTGACCTCGTCCCCCTCTCGGGGCAGCCGCCCTTCCGGACCCTGCCGGCTCACCAGCACGTTCAGCGTGTCCCGCACCCCGGACAGGCGGCACACCGCCAGGGGAAAAATATAGAATGTCTGCTCGTGATTGCTGTGGGACGCCTGTGCCGTCCGGCACACCTGCCCGTGCAGAATGATGTTGTTTTCCATCCGTCCGTGTTCCATGGCCATCTCCTCGCTTCGTATCAACTGCTTGGAGTATATGCGCCCCCACGGTCTGGTATGTCCGCAAAAAAGCCCCCGTGCGATGCACGGGGGCTTGGCTGTTTTTGGTTACTTGGAGGCCCAGCTATCGGTGGCCTCGGCGGTCAGATATGCGTTGATAAAGCCGTCCAGCTCACCGTCCATCACGGAGTTGATGTTGCTGGTCTCGAAGGCGGTACGGGTGTCCTTGACCATCTGGTAGGGCATGAACACGTAGGAACGGATCTGGCTGCCCCACTCGATTTTGAGCTGCACACCCTTCAAATCGGAGATCTTTTCCGCCTTCTCCTGCATCTGCAGCTCCACCAGCTTGGCACGCAGCATCTTCATACAGTTGTCCTTGTTCTGGAACTGGGAGCGCTCCTGCTGGCTGGCCACCACCACACCGGTGGGCTTGTGGATCAGACGCACGGCAGAGGAGGTCTTGTTCACGTGCTGGCCGCCGGCGCCGCTGGCACGGTAGACCTGCATCTCAATATCCTCAGGGCGGATCTCCACCTCCACATCCTCGGGCAGGTCGGGCATGACCTCCACCGAAGCAAAGGAGGTCTGGCGCCGGGCATTGGCATCAAAGGGGGACACGCGCACCAGACGGTGCACTCCGTGCTCACCCCGCAGGTAGCCATAGGCGTTCTCGCCCTCGATCATAATGGTGGCAGACTTGATGCCGGCCTCGTCCGCCTCCTGATAATCCATGATGGTATAGGTGAAGCCGTGACGCTCGGTCCAGCGGGTGTACATACGATAGAGCATCTGGGCCCAGTCCTGAGCCTCGGTGCCGCCTGCGCCGGGGTGAATGGTCAAAATCACATTGGACCGGTCGTATTCCCCGGTAAGCAGCGTCTCCAGCCGGGCATTTTCCATGTCCTGCTCCAACTGGGCAAAGCCCTCTTCCAGCTCGGGCAGCAAGGTCTCGTCCTCAAACTCGTTGCCCATCTCGCACAGGGCCATCAAATCGTCCCAGGAGCGGCGGCGGCGGGCCTGCTTGTCCACCTTGTCCTGCAGATTCTTGATGCGCTGCTGCACCTTTTGCGCCTTGGCCAGGTTGTCCCAGAAACCGTCGGCGGCAGACTCGGCCTGAAGCATGTCCAGCTCCCGCTCCGCGCTCTCCAGGTCCAGAGCCTGAGCCAGCGTTTCCAGGGCGGGGGCGATATTGTTCAGTTTTACTTTGTATTCGTCAAATTGGAGCATCGGTCGCACTCTCCTGTTTTTGGTTCTTAGTCGATATAATATTATATACAACAATCGTACCAAAGTAAAGAAAAATCCCACCGGCGGCCGGTTTTTCCGCCGCGGTGGGAACTTCCTATCGATCGCTGGGCAGGTGGCACGGATCCGTGAAGATCAGGTCGTCCACATCCCGCTCCCGCTCGTTGTCATCGGGAAGAACGGTCTTGCTGGTCATATCGTCACACATGGTTATCCCCCTTGTCTGTAAAACGGCGTTATAAATCAGTATATGCGCCCACCGGGAAACTATCCTCGGTTTTTCCGTCGGCACCCGTCGAACACTTTCTCCCCGCCGGGGGTTGACAAGGCTGTGGTGCTGTGTTATTATAATAGGGCCCTTTCGGGCAGGAGACACCGGTGCCACCCTTGCCGGAGTGGCGGAATTGGCAGACGCCCGGGACTTAAAATCCCGTGGGAGTGATCCCGTGCCGGTTCGATCCCGGTCTCCGGCACCATATCGCGGAGTAGAGCAGTTGGTAGCTCGTCGGGCTCATAACCCGGAGG
>JAZNMM010000017.1:0-11176 GCA_045579605.1 Lawsonibacter sp. | reverse complement strand
AACGCAACGCGTTCGGGGGCTTGGATTGTCCCGTGATGGGCAGGGGATCTACTTTTTCATGCGGTTGATGAGGTTGAGCAGCAGAAGAAGATCGTCTTCGTCCATGCGGTAAAGACCGTCCAGGGCCTTGCAGATCAGGTCGGGGTGCTGGGTGCTCTCGTCAAAAAACTGTGCGGGGGACAGCTGAAAATACTCGCAGATGGAAAAGAATTCCTTCAAAGGGGGGAGTGCCTTGCCTGAGGAGATATTATACACGTACCCTCTGCTGTGGCCGAGATCATAGCTCATCTGATACTCGCTCACGCCCTTTTTCAGACGCAGTTGCGTGATGCGCTCGCGCACAAACTGCTCATACATTCGCCGTCACCTCTTTCAGAACAATGATAGCGGTTTTTCCCTGCGCGGTGGTAATTGAATTTTTGTTGTACCGCTTGAACGGTCGAGAAATATATGTTAATATCAATAAAATGAAGGCGAAAAATTGTTATTACGAAATAGTTGTCAAAATATTTAGAGAAGAGGGGGGCGTGCCATGGATTGGGAAGCGGTCTTTATGCCCGCTTACGAGCGGGTTTCGATCTGCCCGCGGGAGGAGCTTTGTCCGGCGGCCAACCAGGTGCGCGCCGGCATGGAGAGGGCGTTGTCCCTGATCGGACAGATGCCCGAAGAGGTGCGGCTGAACGCGTTGCGCACCCTCGCCCGCCGGGTGGCCCGGTGTGCCCGGGTGGTGTGTGTCCGGGCGCAGGATCACCACGACCGTCTGCGGCCTCCCGCCCGTCAGAGGGACTATGACGAGCACTCCCTGCGCGTCAGCGCAGGCGTGGACCTGCCTCTTGTGCTGGGGGATGCCATTGAACAACAATTCGGGCATGGGGAGGCGTACAGCCGGCTTTGTCTGAATTTGTGGGAATGCGGTGTGGAACTGGGGCAGCGGGGGGCGCTGCGCGCCCAGACCAGCAGCCGGTTGGAGCGTTGCCGGGTCAAGCTGTGGCAAGGACGACCGGAGCTACGCGACCGGGAGCAGTTGCGCCAGCATCTGGAGCGGGTGGAGACCGAGCTGCGGTGGCTGCAGCGGGGTGAACGGCCGGTGCGGCTGCGGCTGGTAAGTGCGGCTGCGGTATGCGTTCTGGCCCTTGTGCTGCTGGTATTGGGGCGGCCGGTCCTTTCCGGCGCGGCGTGGCTGGTGGCGGCGATACTGGGGTGGCCCGGTGTACGCAGCGCCGGCGGTGCGGAACGCCAGCGCCGGGAGCGCACGGCTCAGCACATCCGGGAGCTGCAGGACTACCGGGCGGTGCTCATGGAGTCGCTGGAAGAAACAGCGTAAAATACGGGTGGGAGCGGTGCTTCCACCCGTATTTTTGCAGGCGGCCGGAGAATGTATGCACCGGCCATCCTCTCTTTACGCGGCTGGTGAAATGTGGTATTCTTAGCCTGGGCAATATAATCTGAATCCGCCCCGCAGAGCGGGTTTGGATTATGTTGCTCAGGCTGGGCAAAGGGAGGCAATGATATGGAGTTGGTGGTGTTGGGGCTGTTCTGCGCCGGTCTGCTGGTGTGCGTGGCGGCGGGATGGTCCATTCTGTACGCGCTGGGCGCGGGGCTTGTGCTCTTTCTCCTCTACGGCAGAGGAAAAGGGTTTGGTTGGGGAGAGCTGCTGCCTACCGCCCTGTCCGGGATAAAGACAGTGAAGAACATCCTCATGGCCTTTGTTCTCATCGGCATGCTCACCGCCCTGTGGCGGGCGGCGGGTACCATTCCGGTCATCGTCAGCTATGCCGCCGGACTCATCCATCCCGGTGTGTTCGTGCTGATGACCTTTCTGCTCAATGCGCTGGTGTCGGTGCTGACGGGCACGGCCTTCGGCACGTCGGCTACTATGGGCATTATCTGTTTCACCATGGGCAGCAGCATGGGGGCCAATCCCGTGCTGGTGGGAGGCGCAGTGCTGGCGGGTGCTTATTTTGGTGACCGCTGCTCGCCGGTGTCCACCAGCGCGCTGCTGGTGTCTGAACTGACCGGGACCAGCATTTTCGGCAACATCCGCAATATGGTGCGCACGGCGGTGGTGCCCTTTGTGGCAAGCTGTGCCATTTATCTGGCGGCGGGACTGTTGTCCGACCATGCCGGGCAGGTGCCCGAGCTGGGCGGGATTTTTGCCCGGGAATTTGTGCTGTCCTGGGTGGCCCTGCTGCCCGCCGCGGCCATTCTGTTGCTGTCCCTGTTCCGGGTCAGAGTGAAGGTTGCCATGGCGGTGAGCATTCTTGTGGCCCTGCCCATCGCCCTGTTGGTGCAGCATACTGCCGTTGACCAGCTGCCCCGGCTGCTGGTCATGGGCTTTCAGGCCTCAGACCCGGAGGTGGCCGCCATGGCCAACGGCGGCGGCATCATCTCCATGGTGCGGGTGGGTGCCATCGTGTGCCTGTCATCCTCCTATTCCGGCATTTTCCAGAAAACCGGTCTGCTGGACGGGGTGAAAAGGGGCGTGGGCCTGCTGGCCGGGCGGGTGGGCAACTACACCGCAACCCTGTGCACCGCTGTGCTGGCCAATATAATCGCCTGCAACCAGACGCTGGGCATCATGCTTACCCATCAGCTGTGCCGGGATACGGAGGACGACCCGGAGCACATGGCGCTGCATCTGGAGGACAGCGCGGTGGTCGTTGCCCCTCTGGTGCCCTGGTCCATTGCCGGCGCGGTGTCGCTGACTGCCGCGGGTGCGCCCCTGACGGGCATTGCGGCCGCCTGCTACCTGTACCTGCTGCCCCTGTGGCGGTTGCTTACAGAGTGGATTGCCCGCCGGAAACAGAGGGCAGGTACGCGCTGAACAGGAAACGATACAAGGCTCCCGGCCTGGCCGGGAGCCTTGTGTGTTTGTATACTTATTTCCACTGCCTGACCCACAGGGCGCCGCCGGGGGCGGCCAGCACCTGACGGTGGGCAAATTCCGGGGCAAAGGGGACGTTCTCATCGTCCGGACCGAACAGGCCCATGGCCTCCGGCTCGCCCGTGGTGGGGGCCATGAGGAAGCTCACCTCGTCAATGAGGTCCGCCCGGGCAAAGCCAAGGGCGGTGATGCCCCCGCCCTCCAGCAGCAGGGAGCGGATGGAGAACAGGGACGTCAGCTTCTCCATGGCCACAGGCAGGTCCACGGTATCTGCGCCGGCAAAAAGGTAGGAGATGCCTCTGTCCCGTAGGAAGCCCAGATAGTCATCGGACACCGATTCGCTCAGAATTTCGATGATGTGGGCGTTGTCGTAGCCCGGGTCCTCGTCGTGGAGGCGGCTGTCCGGCCAGTTGAGTCTGCCTCTGGGGTCAAGGGCAACGGCGTAAAAGGGTGCGTCGGCGCAGGCCACAAAGTCCTCCCGGGGGAAGGAGCAGGAGGAAAAGGCGGACAGGTCGGGTGCCTCCGGGCCGGTAAAGCTCTCCTGCATGGTCACACGGCCGCACAGGAATGCGTCGGTTTTGAACTGCCGGTGGCACTCGAAGTAAAAGTCGGTGACAGGGCGGACGGCCTCCTGCTCCAGAAAGGAGCCGGTGATCTTGCCGTCCATGGTGGTAGTCATGTGATAGATGATGTAAGGGCGGGACATAGGTCAACCTCCATGTGGTTTGTCCAGCCGCGCCACCAGAAACTGGGTGCACAGGCCGGTGAACAGGCCCGCGGCCATGCCGGCGGGCAGCAGATAGGGCAGATATACTACCAGGGCAGGGGTGCGGGTAATGAGGATGGCGGCGATGAGTTGACCGATGTTGTGACAGCCGCCGCCAATGACGCTGCACACCCAAATCTGCTGCCGGGTGAGCAGCCGGCGCAGTACAAGCATGGCAAGCCAGCACAACAACCCGCCCGCCAGACTGTAAAACAAGGTCATCATCTGCCCGGAGAACACGCTGCCAAGAAACACCCGGGCCAGCAGGATCATCAGCGTGTCCCCCGCCCCCAGCACGAAGATGGCGTACACCGTCACGATGTTGGCAAGGCCCAGCTTGACCCCGGGGATGGGGACGGGGTTGGGCAGCTGAGCCTCCGCCATGAAGATGGTCAGGGCGATGGCGGTGAGCAGGGCCATGCGGGTCAGGCGACCCACCCGATCACTTGGTTTGGGCGTCAAGGGCGGGGTCACCTCCTTGCACTTGAATGACCAGCCCATTGGGCAGGCAGACGATGGGCGTGCCCGGACTGTTGACCCAGCCTTGCCGGACGCAAATCTGGTCGGGGCAGGTGGCGTGGGCCACGCGGATACGCCCGTCCCGGACGGTGACGGTGTTGCTGCCGCCGTTGGGTGCGGCAATGGTCAGTTCCCGTTCCTCGTCCAGGGGCAGGGTGTGCAGGGGCACCCCGTCTTGCAACACCTGAGCGCGGGTGCCCGGGGAGAACAATCGGGGAAGCAGGGCGGCACACACAAGGCACAGGGCAAACACGCCGCCCAACACCGCCAGCCAGAAACCGGTCCGCTTCATTCCAACACCTCCATGGGACGGGACCCATAGCCGTCCATCAAGGAAATCTGGTCTTTTACACCGGGGGTGATGGTCACGCGGCCATCTGTGTGGATAAACACCGTCTCAAAATCCCGGTGGGCCCGCCAGAAATCGGCGGCCCGCTCCGGGCCCATGACGAACAGGGCGGTGGACAGGGCGTCGCACCGGGCGCCGCAGTCGTCGATGACGGTGACAGAGGCAAGCCCGTTATCCGCGGGCCGGCCGGTGTCCGGGTCGAGAATGTGGTGAAAGGTCTGTCCATCCACGGTAAAATAGCGTTGGTAGCTGCCCGAGGTGACCACCGCCCGGTCTATGACGGATACCACCGCCATCGTTTGCTCGGAGAAGGGGTCCTGAATGCCCACCCGCCACGGGCTTCCGTCCGGCTTTGCGCCGATGGTGTGGATGTTGCCGCCCAGACGGAGAATGGCGCAGGTCACGCCTTCGTCCCGGAGCAGCTGTGCCGCCCGGTCGCCTGCCCAACCTTTGGCGATGCCGCCAAAGTCCAGCTGCGCGCCGTCGGGCAGGGTGAGGGTGCTACTGTTCAGGACGGCGGCGGAGTGGTCCACAAGGGGGAGCAGGCGATCCAGCGTTTCCTGCCCCGGAACTTGGTACGTATCGGAAGTGAAGCCCCATGCCTGCACCAGCGGATAGACGGTGGGGTCGAACGCGCCGCCGGTCTGGCCGGCCAGACCAAGGGCCTGTTCCAGCATCCCGGCCAACTCCGGGGAAAGGGATGCGGTGCTGTCGGTGCGGTGGTTGAGGGCGTATACCTCGCTGGTCGGTTCGGTCACGTCCAGCAGGCGGTCCAGATGCAGGATGTCCTCCTGCACCCGGTCCACGCCCGCCTTGCCGGCAGGGCCGTAGGCGGTCAGGTACATAAAAGTGTCCATGGCGGTAAACTGCCGCTCGTGGACGGCGGGGGCCGGACCACAGCCGGTCAGCACAAACACAAGCAGCAGCGCCGCGGGAATGATGCGAAAAGAACAGCGCATGGTCAGACCTCCTTTTTGCAGGATAAAAACATCATACCATAAAATGCCCCGCTTGTCATGTCATTACAACACAGGTGCGCAATTATGGGCAGGCGAGCCCTTTCGGTTGATTTTTCGGGGGAAATCGTGTATACTGAGCCTATCTATGCGTATCAGTCCGGAAAGGAGTTTGCGCCATGTGCTATACGTTTGAACAGTATCAGGCCAGTGCCGAAGCCATCCGCGCCCGGCTGGGCGGTTTCGTGCCTCAGGTGGCCATGATTCTCGGCTCGGGCCTTGGCTATCTGGGGGACGAGGTGGAGCAGGCGGTGGTCATTCCCTATGGGGACATCCCCCACTTCAAGGCATCTACCGCCCCCGGCCACAAGGGCCAGTTTGTGTTCGGCCTGCTGGAGGGCAAGCCGGTGGCGGTCATGCAGGGGAGAATGCACCACTATGAGGGCTACTCCTATGAAGAGGTGTCCTATGCCGTGCGGGTGCTGCGCCTGCTGGGCTGTACCACTCTTATCGTTACCAATGCCGCCGGGTGTGTGCGCACCGACTGGCAGGCGGGCGACCTGATGCTCATCACCGACCACATCAAGATGTTCTCCGAATCCCCACTGCGGGGGGAGAATCTCCCGGAGTTCGGCGTGCGCTTTCCCGACGCCAGCCACCTGTACACCGTTGCTTTGCAGGAACTGGCCCGCAAGACCGCAAAGGAGCTGAACATCTCCCTGCGGGAGGGTGTGTATTTTTACTGCTACGGGCCTCAGTACGAGACTCCGGCGGAAATTCGTGCCGCCCGGGTGCTGGGGGGCGACGCCGTGGGCATGTCCACCGCTCCCGAGGTCATCGTGGCCGGCCACTGCGGCATGCGGGTGCTGGGCTTCACCCTGCTGAGCAACATGGCCGCGGGCATTCTGGACCAACCCCTGAGTGAGCAGGAGGTGCTGGACGCGGGCGTGGCCGCCCGGGAGAAGTTCTCCGCGCTGGTGCGGGCCTGCCTGAGCAGACTGTAAGGAGGGACCGGTATGCTGACGATTTTCAACCGCCGGGAGCTGTTGACCACCTTCTCCATGGAGGAGCAGAACCGGGTGCGGGACATTCTGGCACAAAACCGCATCGACTACCGGGTGAAAGCGGTCAACCCCTCCGCCCGGTCCACCCTTGGGGCCAGCGGCCGGGCGCGCACCGGCAGTTTCGGGGTGGATATGGACTGTGGGTATCAGTACTATATCTATGTTCACAAAAGCGACTATGCCCGGGCGCAGTCGCTGCTTTGAGATTTGGAGGGCTCTATGTCCGTTCTTTTTTCCAATGTTACCGTCTTGACCATGGACGGCAGCCGCACCCCCCTCAAAAATGCCTTTGTGGCGGTGGAGGGGGAGAACATCGCCTATGTGGGCCAAATGCGCCCGGAGGGGCGCTTTGACCGGGTCATTGACGGCGCGGACAAGGTGCTCCTGCCTGGCTTTGTCAACGCCCATACCCATCTGCCCATGACCCTCATGCGGGGCTTTGCCGGTGGGTACGACCTGCACAGCTGGCTCAACGATTACATCTTTCCCACCGAGGCCAAACTGGACGACCGGGCGGTGGCGGCGGGGACGGCGCTGGGCCTGGCGGAGATGATCGCCACCGGCGTGACCTGTGTGTCGGATATGTACATGCATACAGGGACCATCGCCCAGCAAATCGTCAAGGCGGGGCTGTCCGCCAACCTGTCCTGCGGCGGGGTATACTTCGGCGCACCCGAGGACTTTGCCGAGGAGACCTGCGGCGACTGCCGCAACCAGCGTCAGCTGACCGAACGCTGGCACAACTACGGTGGCGGTCAGATCCGGGTAGATGCGTCCATCCATGCCGAGTACACCTCTAACGCGCCCCTGTGGCGGTGGATGGCTGACTATGCCCGGGAGCGGGGTCTGCGCATGCATGTGCACGTGTCGGAGACCGTGGCGGAGCATGAGGGGAGCATGGACCGCAACGGAGCCACGCCCATTCAGACCCTGAACCGTTACGGTGTATGGGATAACGGCGGCATCGCCGCCCACTGCGTGTATACCACGCCGGAGGATTGGGCGCTGATGCGGGAAAAAGGCGTGTCCTGCGTCCACAACCCCTGGTCCAACCTGAAGCTGGGCTCGGGCATCGCTCCCGTTCCCGCCATGCGGGCGGCCGGGGTGAACGTGGCGCTGGGCAGTGACGGGATGTCCTCCCACAACTGTGCCGACCTGTTTTCCGACATGAAGCTGGCCGCCTGCCTGCCCTGCGGCGCGGGGCGTGACCCGCTGGCCATGGGCGCGTGGGATGCGCTGGAGCTGGCCACGGTGAACGGTGCGGCCGCGCTGGGGCGCACGGACACCGGCCGGGTGGCGGCAGGCTGCGTGGCCGACCTGATTTTGGTGGACCTGTCTGCCCCCAACCTGACCCCCTGTCACGACCCGGCGGAGGATCTGGTCTATTCCGGCCGTCCGTCCAACGTGGTGATGAATATGGCCCGGGGACAGGTCATATATGAAAATGGGGCCTTTGCGACCATCGACCTTGACCGGGTGCGTGCCGAGGTGAAGGACTACGCCCTGCCCCTGCTCTTTGGCTGAGCGGGGCAATACCCTGTTGGGAGGAACATCGACTATGTCCAACCAGTCCGGAAAGCAAAAGCAGAATACCATGTTTGGCGGCGTGGCCATTCTGGCCATGGGTATCGCCATCGTCAAAGTCATCGGCGCCCTATTCAAGATCCCCCTGTTCAACATTCTGGGGGAGGAGGGTGCTACCGATTTCAACAGCGCCTACAGCATCTACTCCGTGCTGCTGACCGTGTCCACGGCCGGACTGCCCGTGGCCCTGTCCAAAACTGTGTCCGAGGCCAATACGCTGGGCCGCTACAACCACAAACAAAAGGTGTTCCGGGTGGCGCTGAGCGCCTTCGTAGCCATGGGCGCGGCATCCTTTGTTATCATGTGGTTTGGTAGCGGCTGGCTGGCCGGGCTGATGAACAATCCCCACGCCGCCCCCGGCATCCGGGCCCTGGCCCCGGCCGTGGTGTGTGTGGGCTGCCTGTCTGCCTTCCGGGGCTACGCCCAGGGCCATATGAACATGGCGCCCACCAGCGTGTCCCAGATCATGGAGGCGCTGTGCAAGCTGTTTCTGGGTCTGGGGCTGGCGGCGCTGGTCATGGCCCGCCCTGCTGCCGAGTTTGCCGCCGGGGAGCAGACGTCCATGGCCGCTGCCGGCGCCATCACGGGCGTGACCGTGGGCACCGTGCTGGCGCTGGTGTACATGAGTGCAAACTACCTGCGCGCCCGCCGGCGCACCCACCGGGCCGGAACGGACCGGCCGGAGGGGAGCGGCACCATCGTCAAAAATCTGCTGCGTATCGCCATTCCCATCACCCTGTCCACCTCTTTGGTGCCGGTGATCAACCTGCTGGACAACGCCATCGTGCTGGGTCGGCTGCAGGACGCGCTGGACATGAGCGAAACGGCCAGCCGCGCCCTGTACGGCAACTATGCCGTGGCCCTGAGCCTGTATAACCTGCCCAGCTCCTTCATGACCGCCTTTACCGCCGCCATTATCCCGGCGGTGTCTGCCGCTCTGGCCCGGCGAGACCGGGGGGGAGCGGCTCGGATCACCGGCTCGGTGCTGCGGGTGACCGCCCTGCTGGCTCTGCCCATGGGCGTGGGGCTGTGCGCCCTGTCCGGACCCATTATGCAGCTGCTCTATCCCAAGTATGATGTGACCATCACCGGACCCCTGCTGGCCATTCTGGCCCCAACCGCCGTGTGCGTGTGTCTGGTGCTGGTGAGCAACTCCGTGCTCCAGGCCCATGGCTATGTACAGCTGCCCATCTTCACGGTGCTGGCCGGCGGTGCGGTCAAGATTGTGGCCAACTATTTCCTGGTGGCCATCCCCGAGCTGAACATTTACGGTGCGTCCGTGGGTATGCTGCTGTGCTATGTGGTAACGCTGGTCCTCAATCTGCTGCTGCTGAGTCGGCTGTGCGCCGTGGGCAGCTACGTGCGGGTGTTCGCCCGCCCTCTGCTGGCCTCTGTGCTTATGGGCGGCGCGGCCTGGGCGCTCCACGGACTACTGGCACATCGGCTGGGCAACCTGTTGGCGGTGGGACTGTCCATCTGCGGGGCCGTAGCGGTCTATTTTGTGCTGGTGATCGCCCTGCGCGCGGTTTCACGAGATGACGTAATGCTCATGCCAAAGGGCGAAAAAGTCGCGAAAATTTTGAAATTTTGAAACAAAATACAAAAAATGTCTTGCAGAGAAGGGGAAACTGTGGTAAATTTTCAGAGTAGGGATTTCTACGATGTGAACGACCTGATTCAGGTCGTTCATATCCTGCGTGGACCTGGCGGCTGCCCCTGGGACCGGGAACAGACCCACGAGAGCATCCGGCGCGACTTTCAGGAAGAAGTGTGTGAAGTGCTGGAGGCCATCGACCGCAAGGATGCGGACGGGCTGAAGGAAGAACTGGGCGACGTGCTGCTGCAGGTGGTGTTCCACACGGTGCTGGAGCAGGAGCAAAACGGCCTGACGTTGGACCAGGTGGCCGACGGCATCTGCAAAAAGCTCATTTACCGCCACCCCCACGTGTTCGGTCAGGTGCAGGTCTCCGGCACGCAGGAGGTCCTCTCCAACTGGGAAGAGCTGAAGAAAAAGGAAAAGCACCAGCGCACCGGCGCGGACACCATGGACGCGGTGGCCCGCACCCTGCCGGCCCTGTGGCGGGCGGAGAAGGTGCAGAAAAAGGCGCAGAAGGCCGGCTATGAATGGCCGGAGGAGGGCGCACAGACGCGGGCCGTGCAGGCAGCGGCCGGGGTGCTGAGCGGTGCGCCGGACGGGGAGCTGGCTGTGGGCCGCCTGCTGTTTGAGGCGGTGCAGATGGGCCGCGTGCTTGGGGTCGACCCGGAGCAGGCGCTCAACCGTGTGACCGACGACTTTATCCGCGACTTCCGCACCCGGGAGGAGCAAGGCTGACTTAACAGCGCTGTGCGCTTTAAGTAATATATATTGTGAAACCCGGCAATTGCCGAAAATACGAAGGAGGAAATTAGAAATGAACAAAGCTGAACTCATCAATGCTGCCGCCGAGAAGGCTGGCCTGTCCAAGAAGGACACCGAAGCTGCGGTCAACGCCGCTATCGAAGTCATCACCGCCGCTCTGGCCGGTGGCGAGAAGGTGCAGTTGGTCGGCTTCGGCGCTTTCGAGGTGAAGAAGCGCGAGGAGCGCGTGGGCCGCAACCCCCAGACCAAGCAGACCATCAAGATCCCCGCTACCAAGGTGCCCGTGTTCAAGGCCGGCAAGGCTCTGAAGGACGCCGTCGCCAAGTAAGCGATCCGCAAAAACCAACCAGCGGCAGGGAGAGATCCCTGCCGCTCGCTTTTTGGAGGTATAACCATGCGATTGGACAAATGGCTGAAGGTGTCCCGGCTCATTAAGCGGCGCACCGTGGCCAATGAGGCCTGTGACAACGCCCGGGTCACCGCCAACAGCCGGCCGGTAAAGGCCAGCTATGACGTGAAAGTGGGCGATGTGCTGGAGCTGCGCTTCGGCGAACGCACTCTCCGGGTGGAGGTGCTGGTGGTAGCCGACAACGTGGGCAAGGCCGACGCGGTGGGGATGTATAAGGAGATTTTGTGATCATCCGAACGAGGAGACTGGCAAATGAAAAAATATATCCCAATTTTGATCGGAGGAC
>JAZNMM010000016.1:0-5666 GCA_045579605.1 Lawsonibacter sp. | reverse complement strand
GGGCGAAAAGTATGACAATGTTGTGGTTCTGGATGCTGACCTGGCAGGCGCTACCAAGACCGGCACTTTCCAGAAGGCATTCCCCGAGCGTCATTTTGACTGCGGTATCGCAGAGGCAAATATGCTCTGTATGGCTGCCGGTATGTCCACCGCCGGTCTGGTGCCTTTCGCAAGTTCCTTTGCAATGTTCGCCGCTGGCCGTGCTTACGAGCAGGTTCGTAACTCCATCGGCTACCCCCACCTGAACGTGAAGATCGGCGCCACCCACGGCGGCATCTCCGTTGGTGAGGACGGCGCTTCCCACCAGTGCTGTGAGGACTTCGCTCTCATGCGTTCCATCCCCGGCATGGTGGTCATGTCCCCCTCCGACGACGTGGAGGCCCGCGCCGCCGTCAAGGCCGCCTACGAGCACGAGGGCCCCGTGTACCTGCGCTTTGGCCGTCTGGCCGTGCCTGTGTTCCACGATGAGGCCAACTTCAAGTTCGAAATCGGCAAGGGCGAAGTCCTGCAGGACGGCACCGACGTGGCCATCATCGCCAACGGTCTGCTGGTGGCCGAGGCCATCGAGGCCGGCAAGGCGCTGGCCGAGGCCGGCATTTCCGCCCGCATCATCAACATGGCCACCATCAAGCCTCTGGATGAGGAGCTGGTGCTCAAGGCCGCCAAGGAGTGCGGCAAGATCATCACCTGCGAGGAGCACAACATCATCGGCGGTCTGGGCGAGGCCGTGTGCGCCTGCCTGTCCGAGAAGTGCCCTGTTCCCGTGCGCCGCATCGGCGTGAACGGCGAGTTCGGTCACTCCGGCCCCGCCGCCGCCCTGCTCAAGCAGTTCGGCCTGTGCGCGGACCACATTGTGGATGTCGCCAAGGACTTCTGCGGCAAGTAATTGCATAGACAAAAAGCGTGCGGTGCATCAGCACCGCACGCTTTTTCTTTTGTGTTGGTCAGTCCGCAAAGTCGAACTCGTCCTTGTGGGCTTCCTTGAAGATTTCGAACACCGCGTTGAGGACCGCCTCGTCCTCCACGTCGGCGTAGTCGGCGTTCTCCTCGTCGATGACGGTCATCTCCAGAATGACGATGCCCGTATCGTTCTCGTCCATGGGCAACAGCACCGCGTACTCCTTGCCCTCATACTCCACAAGGTCGAGAATTTCAAATTCCGCCTCACCGCCCATCTCGTCGCTGAGCACCAAAATCTCCTGTTCGTCCATGTCTGTGTTCTCCTTTCTTCCGGGCTTACGCCCGCTGTTTGCCTTATATTATACCGAACACCAGGGCAGATAACAAGCCGTAATACAGCCGTTTCTCACATTCCGCCAAACACCGCCCGGGCGATGTCCACCCCCTGCTTGGCGTCCTTTGCGTAGAAGTCTGCTCCGATGGAGGCGGCATAGTCGCCGGTGAGCACCGCGCCGCCCACCATCACCTTGCAGTCAAGCCCCGCTTCCCCCAGGGCGGCGATGGTCTGCTCCATACTTTTCAGGGTGGTGGTCATCAGGGCAGACAGGCCCACCAGTGGGGCGTTGTGCTCCCGCACCGCCTGCACCACCGCCTCCGGCGGCACATCTTTGCCAAGGTCGATGACAGTAAAGCCGTAGTTTTCCAGCAGGACCTTCAAAATGTTCTTGCCGATGTCGTGGATGTCCCCTTTGACGGTGGCCAGCACGATGACCCGTTCCGCTCCGTCCGTCCCCGGTTCATCGGCACTCATGTGCGCACGCAGTACCTCAAAGGCGGACTGGACCGCGCCCGCGGACTGGATGAGCTGAGGCAGGAAACTGCGCCCCGCTTCAAAATCCGCGCCCACGGCATCCAGCGCGGGGACGAGGATGGTGTTGATAATGTCCATAGGGTCGGTTCCGCTCTCCAACAGAGCGCGGGTGGCCCCACCGGCCTCCCCCTTCAAACCGGAACGGACGATGTCCTCCAGCGTGCGCCCTTCTCCGGGCACGGCGGGAGAAGCGACCTCGGCAGTGATGGCGGTGGACACATCGGCATTGGCATAGGCGGCAATAAAGTCCCGGGCGTCGGCATCCACATTCATCAACAGATGATAGGCGCGCACCGCCGCCATCATGGTGTCCACATTGGGGTTAATGATGGGCAGGTCCAGGCCGTGTACCATGGCCATAGTCAGGAAATTCTGGTTGACGATGGGCCGGGCGGGCAGGCCAAAGGAAATGTTGGACACGCCCAGCACCGTCCTCAGCCCCAGTTCCTCCTTGACCATGCGCAGGGCAAGCAGGGTCTGGTACGCCCCCTCCTGCTCCGCGCTGGCGGTGAGGGTGAGGCAGTCGATATACACGTCCTCTTTCCGGATACCGTAGTCCAGCGCCCGGTCCAAAATCCGCCGGGCGATGTCCACGCGCTCCCCGGCGGTTTTGGGAATGCCCTTCTCGTCCAGGGTCAGGCCCACCACCGCCGCACCGTACTTCTTCACGATGGGCAAAATGCGCTCCAGCACCGAAGTCTCGCCGTTGACCGAGTTAACGATGGCCTTGCCGCAGTACACGCGCAGGGCGCGCTCCAGCACGGCGGGGTCGGTGGAGTCGATTTGCAGTGGCGCGTCGGTCACCCCCTGCAGGGCCTTGACGGTACGCACCATCATGGTCTGCTCGTCGATTTCCGGCAGGCCCACATTCACGTCCAGAATGTCTGCCCCCGCCTCGGTCTGGGCCAGCGCCTGCCCCAGCATAAAGTCCACATCCCCCCGACGAAGGGCCTCCTTCATGGCCTTTTTGCCCGTGGGATTGATGCGCTCCCCGATGACCCGCACCCGGTCGATGGGAACGACGGCAACAGGGGAACAGACGGCGGCAGGAACATATCTTTCAGGGGCGGTCACCCGGTGTGCCGCCAGCTCCTGTTTCAGCAGAGCGATGTACTCCGGGGTCGTGCCGCAACAGCCGCCAAACAGCTTGACCCCCCGCTGTGCCATGCAGGCAAGGCTTTGGGCAAACTCCCCGGGGGTGATGTCGTAGCCCGCGCCGCCCGGGTCGGGCAGGCCGGCGTTGGGCTTAAGAATGATGGGCAGGGTGGAATATGCCATCAGCTCCTCCACCAGCGGCGGCATCTCCCGGGGACCCAGCGAGCAGTTCACGCCGATGGCATCCGCCCCCAGTCCCTCCAGCGTGAGGGCCGCGGCGGCGGGAGAGTGGCCAAGAAAGGTGCGCCCCCGCTCCTCATAGGTCATGGTGACCATCACCGGCAGGTCACAGGTCTCCTTTACAGCCAGCAATGCCGCCCGGGCCTCCTGCAGGTCGGTCATGGTCTCGATGAACACAAGGTCGACCCCCGCCTCCACGCCGGCGGCCACCACCTCCTTGAAGATGTCCACCGCCTGCTCAAAGTCCAGGGTACCGGTGGGCTCCAGAAGCTGGCCGATGGGCCCCATATCCAGCGCCACCAGAGCCTTGCCGTCAGCGGCCTTGCGGGCAACGGCCACCGAGGGCGCCACCACCTGGGCCACTGTCTTTCCCATGCGGGACAGCTTTTCCCGGTTGGCGCCAAAGGTGTTGGCGCTGATGATCTGCGCGCCCGCGTCCACATAGGCCCGGTGGATGTCCAACAGCCAGTCCGGGTGCTCCAGCGCAGCCAGTTCCGGGTACTCCCCCGGCTTGAGTCCCCGACTCTGAAGCATGGTGCCCATGCCGCCGTCCAGCAGGACCGAGGCGTCCGAGCCCAGTAATTCACGAAATTCCACAGTGTCCACCTGACTTTCGGTAGGCACAGCCATCCCGGGCGGGACAGTGTGCACAGCTTTGTTTGTGCCGTTCTACAGGTCGGTCGGACACGCCCAGAATGGCAGTGACCGACTTACGGGGGGTAAGAATATAACTGGAGGTGGCGCACACACCGATGGTCCGGGGTGCGTCCAGCAGGTCCAGCAGGAAGGTGTTGACCTCCAGCGGCAGGTCGCCGTAGCCGGGGCTGAACCGGAAGGGGAAGTGCTTGTCCGGATACTCCGCCCTCACCTGCGCCTCGATTTGGTCGCACAGGCTCTCCACCGCCGCGTCAGCGCACCCCTCCAGCGCCAAAGCCCGCACCATGTCCGTACACTGGGCCCGTCGGATGAGGGCATCCGCCTCAGCGCCCAGGGTGACACACAGCACCACCGCGAGGGTACAGCCACTCAGGTGCTTCTTCAGGCTCTGCCCGGGCAGGAGCAGACCGCTGTCCAGCCGCACGCCCTCTTCCTCAAAGGACAGGGCAAAGCGCCGGACGCACCAGCGTGGCCGGGCCTCCTCCTCCATAATGCGGGCACATTCCCCGGTCAGCGTGCGCAGGGCGACCTCCGCCCTGTCCGGCGGAGTGCCCATGTAGCGCAAGGCCTCGTCCACGTCAACGGACGGCAGGGTTCCTCTGCTCATACGGTGCGGATAGAGGAAATGCTGTCGCTGATTTCCCGGGCCACAGCGGGGTTGTTCATAGTGTAGAGGTGGATGCCGTCCACCCCCGCGGCCATCAGGTCCGCGATCTGGTCGATGGCGTAGGCGATGCCCGCCTGACGCAGAGCCTCGGGGTGGTCGCCGTACCGAGCCAGCACCCGGGCCAGCTTCTTGGGGATGCTGGCGCCGCACAGGGACACCATGCGCTCGATGGACCCCCGGTTGAGCACGGGCATAATGCCTGCCTCGATGGGCACGTCGATGCCCGCGATACGGCACCGCTCCACAAAGCGGAAGAAGTCTTCATTGTCAAAAAACAGCTGGCTGACCAGATGCTGGGCGCCCGCGTCCACCTTCTGCTTCAGATGGCGGATGTCACTGAGCAAGTCGGGACTTTCCGGATGTCCCTCGGGGTAGCAGGCGGCGGACACGCCGAAGTCGCCCCGGCGCAGGATAAAGGCCACCAGTTCGTCCGCATGGAGAAAATCGGTCTTGGGGGGAAGGTCGGGGTTGCGGTCGCCCCGCAGGGCCAGCACGTTCTCCACCCCATCCTCCTTCAGTCCGGCCAGCAGAGCGGTCACCTCACCCCGGGTGGCATTGACACAGGTCAGGTGGGCCATGGCGGGAATGTGGTACTGGTTTTGAATGATGGAAGCAATTTCCCGGGTAGACTGGTTCACCTGGGAGCCGCCAGCACCAAAAGTGACGCTGATAAAGTCGGGACGAATGTCCTTCAGTCCGTCCAGCGTTTTGTAAATGCTGTCCACAGGGCTGGTCTTCTTGGGCGGGAACACCTCACAGGAGAACACCGGGCGGCCCTGACCGAACAAGTCTTTGATTTTCATACCATGACCTTCTTTCTCTCAGATATCCAGTTCCAACAGCACTGGACAATGATCGCTTCCCTCAATATCAGACAGGATTTCCGCCCGTTTGATATTGTCCCGCAGGCGGTCGGACACGATGAAATAGTCGATGCGCCATCCGGCGTTGTTCTTCCGGGCGTTGAAACGATAGGACCACCAGGAGTAGGCCCCCTCTTTGTCCGGATAGAGATAGCGGAAGGTGTCCGTAAAACCGGAGGCGAGCAATTGGGTCATCTTCTCCCGCTCCCGGTCGGAAAAGCCCGGGTTCATGCGGTTGGTTTTGGGGTTTTTCAGGTCGATTTCCTCATGGGCCACGTTCAGGTCTCCGCAGTAGATGACGGGCTTGGTTTTATCCAGCGAAGTGAGATGCTCCCGCAAATCGTCCTCCCACGCCATGCGGTAGTCCAGCCGC
>JAZNMM010000015.1:0-7473 GCA_045579605.1 Lawsonibacter sp. | reverse complement strand
GCCGGGCGCTGAAAGACACCGCACACATTACGCCGCTGTAAAAATGCGCAGATTTTGGTAAAAAATCCTCCTGTTCCGATTTACAAAATCCCTCGTTTTTGGTATACTAAAGTGTGGGATATGTTTTCCCCTGAATTTTTCAGCTGGCCGAAGGGTCGGCTGCCAAGGAGTGTTCCGTTATGAGCCGTATGGTAGGTACTGTTTCCCGTGGCATTCGCGCACCCATTATCCGCGCGGGCGACGATCTGGCCAAGATCGTCACCGACTGCGTGCTGGAAGCCTCCGTCGACGGCGGTTTTTCCGTCCGCGACCGGGATGTGGTGGCCATCACCGAGTCCATCGTTGCCCGGGTGCAGGGCAATTACGTCTCTGTGGACGATATCGCAGCCGATGTGCGCACCAAGTTCGGCGGCGGCACTGTCGGCGTTATTTTCCCCATTCTCAGCCGCAACCGCTTCGCCATCTGCCTGCGCGGTATCGCCAAGGGCTGCAAGAAGATCGTGATGATGCTCTCCTACCCCTCCGACGAGGTGGGCAACCATCTCATCTCTCTGGACGCCATGGACGCCGCCGGCGTGGACCCCTACAAGGACGTGCTGTCCCTGGAGGATTACCGCAGACTGTTTGGCTACGAGACCCACCCTTTTACCGGTGTGGACTATGTGGCCTACTATGAAGAGCTGATCCGCAGCTGCGGCGCTGATGTGGAGATCATCTTTGCCAATGATCCCCGCGCCGTGCTCAGCTACACCAAGGACGTGCTCAACTGTGACATCCACACCCGCGCGCGCACCAAGCGCCTGCTCAAGGCCGCCGGTGCCGAAAAAGTCTTCGGTCTGGACGACATCATGTCCGCCCCCATCAACGGCAGCGGCTACAATGAAGCATACGGTCTGCTGGGCTCCAACAAGGCCAACGAGGATCAGGTCAAACTGTTCCCCCGGGACTGCCAGGATCTGGTGGAGGACATTCAGAAGCGTCTGCTGGACAAAACCGGCAAGCACGTGGAAGTCATGGTCTACGGCGACGGCGCCTTCAAAGACCCCGTGGGCAAGATCTGGGAGCTGGCTGACCCCGTGGTCTCCCCCGCCTACACCGCCGGTCTGGAGGGCACGCCCAATGAGCTGAAGCTGAAGTATCTGGCCGACGACAAGTATGCCGCCCTGTCCGGCGACGCCCTGAAGGACGCTATCAAGAGCGACATCGTGGCCAAGGACAACGACCTGTTTGGCAAGATGCCCTCTGAGGGCACCACCCCCCGCCGCCTGACCGATCTGATCGGCTCCCTGTGTGACCTGACCTCCGGCTCCGGAGACAAGGGAACTCCCTTCGTCTATATCCAGGGCTACTTCGACAACTACACCACCGATTAAACCCACACACTCAGCGCCCCTGGCCGGTCAGGGCAGGGGCGCTTTCTGCTGCATTTGTCTCCCATCTCCCCTTTTTCCATCTTTTTCATACACTTCCAAATAAAAGGATTGCATAATTCTCACGCATGTTGTAAAATGTCCTTGTGTGTCGGTTTGTGTCTGTGTACCGACCCCCACCTGTTTTTCTTTATCAACACCTGTGCCTTTGGGCACAGGTGTTCTGGTATAAAAAGAACCTGTCGCAAAATAAATATTTCGGCAAGAACACCTTAAAGCGTTGACAAAATAAATGTCATTTTGTATAATCTCGTCTGTGTGATGGACGAGAAATCTGAACCGGTTTGGAGTGTATCATCATGGAAAACAACGCCAAGTGGCAGATCTCAACCAAGGAAAAACTGTATTTCATCGACGCGTTGACCCCGGCGCTCCCCGCCCTGCGTGCCAAGGCCGGCGTTCCTCAGGATGAGCTGTCCCGCCTGCTGGGTATTTCCCGACAGACCTACGGTGCCATTGAGCGCCGCACCCGTCGCATGTCCTGGAACACTTATCTGTCTCTGATCCTGTTTTTCGATTATAACGAGTCCACCCACGATATGCTGCGCTCTCTGTCCGCCTTCCCCTCCTCGCTGATCGAGCGGTTTAACGACGGCGTGCAGTCCCGTGGCGTGGATCTCAGCCAGCTGGCCGGTGCCAATGTCGACCTGATGGAGGTGCTGGACGAGCATGCGCTCCATTCCATCCGTACGGTGGTCATGGTGGAATATGCCCGCTGCCAGCAGCTGCCCGGTGACGCGGTCATCAAATCCTTTGACGGCCACTCCTTCACCCACCCCATTCTGGCGCAGGACGTAAAGATCAAGCAATCACTCAAGAAACTCAAAGGACAGGGTCTTACTAAATGAGCATTTCCGGGAAACAAGCAGCACTGGATTTTCGGCAAAAATACGGCGTCCTCATCCCTTCTCTGGAAGAGATCCGGCACATTCTTACTCTGCAAGGGTACTCTGTGGTGGAGTTCTGCCCCCTGTTTAACGACGGCGAGGTAGGTGCGCTTCTGCGCGAGCTGGAGCTCCAGGAATACGTTCTGGGTCAGAACGGCTTCACCTTTGCCAACCGAAACCACCGCATCATTTTTCTGAATGAGGACCTCTCTCAGGACGAGCAGCGGCTCGTCCTGCTTCATGAGCAGGGACACATCTTCTGCGGACACATGGAGGAGCTGCCCATTATGGGCCGAGAGGTGTTCCATGAGCAGGAGGCCAACGCCTTCCTCTTCCACATGGAGAACCCCACCTTCGCCGACCGCCTGCATCATTTCTTCCGCTGCCATAAACGAGCTGTGACCGCTGCGGTACTGCTGGCTGCGGTGCTGGCCGTGGGTTGTGTGGCCACCGTGCTGACGGTTGAGCAGCACCTCCCCTCCTACGAGCAGCTACTTGTGGTGGATGGCGGCAGCCACTACCATCAGGCTGGCTGCATTTCCGTTAAGGACCGTCTTGCCACCCGCTCGCTGACCCGGGAGGAATTTGAGTCGGACCTCTTCTCCCCGTGCCCCGTTTGTCTCCCTTAACCGCTTCCTACTGCACAGTCCGCATTTCGGTGCGGACTGTTTTTTGCAAAAAATGCCCCCGGTTCCCATTGGAACCGGGGGCGTTCAACTTGTTCAGTTGCCCTGCCAATTAGCCGCGGGGGTTGGCGATGGCAGCCTGAGCGGCAGCCAGACGGGCGATGGGCACACGGAAGGGGGAGCAGGACACATAGTCCAGACCCGTCTTGTGGCAGAACTCCACGGAGGAGGGGTCGCCGCCGTGCTCGCCGCAGATACCCAGCTTCAGCTCGGGACGAGTGGAGCGGCCCAGCTTGCAAGCCATGTCCACCAGCTTACCCACGCCATTCTGATCCAGACGGGCGAAGGGATCGCTCTCGTAGATCTTGTTGGCATAGTAGCTGTCCAGGAACTTGCCGGCGTCGTCGCGGGAGAAGCCGAAGGTCATCTGAGTCAGGTCATTGGTGCCGAAGGAGAAGAACTCAGCCTCCTTGGCGATCTCGTCGGCGGTCAGAGCCGCGCGGGGGATCTCGATCATGGTACCGACCATATACTTCATGTCGGAACCGGCAGCGGCGATCAGCTCGTCAGCCGTCTCGGTGACCACCTTCTTGACGAAGGCCAGCTCCTTGATCTCGCCCACCAGGGGGATCATGATCTCAGGGACCATGCCCCACTCGGGGTGCTTGGCGCTGACATTCAGCGCAGCCTTGATGACGGCGCGGGTCTGCATGGTAGCGATCTCAGTATAGGTGACAGCCAGACGGCAGCCACGATGACCCATCATGGGGTTGAACTCGTGCAGGCCGGCGATGATGGCCTTGATGTCGGCAACGCTCTTGCCCATGATGGCAGCCAGCTCGGCGATGTCGGCTTCCTCAGTGGGCACGAACTCGTGCAGGGGGGGATCCAGGAAGCGGATGGTCATGGGACGGCCCTCCAGGGCCTCGTACATGGCCTCGAAGTCGCCCTGCTGCATGGGCTCGATCTTAGCCAGAGCAGCCTCGCGCTGCTCCACGGTGTCAGAGCAGATCATCTCGCGGATAGCCTTGATGCGCTCACCCTCGAAAAACATATGCTCGGTACGGCACAGACCAATGCCCTCAGCACCGAACTTCACGGCCTGAGCGGTATCGCGGGGGTTATCGGCGTTGGTGCGGACCTTCAGCTGACGGAACTTGTCAGCCCAGGCCATGATGCGGCCAAACTCGCCGGACATGGAGGCATCGATGGTGGGGATCGCCTCGCCGTAGATATTGCCGGTGGAGCCGTCCAGAGAGATCCAGTCGCCCTCAACATAGGTACGGCCGGCCAGCTCGAACTTCTTGTTCTCCTCGTCCATCTTGATGGCGCCGCAGCCGGACACGCAGCAGGTGCCCATGCCGCGGGCGACCACAGCAGCGTGAGAGGTCATGCCGCCGCGTACGGTCAGGATGCCCTGAGAGGCGGCCATACCCTCGATATCCTCGGGAGAGGTCTCCAGACGGACCAGAACGACCTTCTCGCCGCGCTCGGCCCAGTTCTTGGCGTCCTCAGCAGTAAAGACGATCTTGCCGCAGGCAGCACCGGGGGAGGCGGGCAGAGCGGAGCCCACGGGAGCAGCCTTCTTCAGCGCGGCGGGGTCAAACTGGGGATGCAGCAGGGTATCCAGATTGCGGGGGTCGATCATGGACACGGCCTTCTTCTCGTCGATCATGCCCTCGTCCACCAGGTCGCAGGCGATCTTCAGAGCAGCAGCGGCGGTGCGCTTGCCGTTACGGGTCTGCAGCATATAGAGCTTGCCGTTCTCCACGGTGAACTCCATGTCCTGCATATCGCGATAGTGATTCTCCAGAATGCCGCACACCTCAACGAACTGGGCATAGGCCTCGGGGAACTTCTGCTCCATCTCCTCGATGGGCATGGGGGTGCGCACGCCGGCCACCACGTCCTCGCCCTGGGCGTTGGTCAAAAACTCACCCATGAGCTTCTTCTCGCCGGTGGAGGGGTTACGGGTAAAGGCAACGCCGGTGCCGCAGTCGTCACCCATGTTGCCGAAGGCCATGGACTGCACGTTAACGGCAGTGCCCCAGGACCCGGGAATGTCGTTCATGCGGCGGTAGTAAATGGCACGGGGGTTGTTCCAGGAGCGGAACACGGCCTTGACCGCGCCCATAAGCTGCTCCTTGGGGTCGGAGGGGAAGTCGGAGCCGATCTTGGACTTGTACTCGGCCTTGAACTGCTCGGCCAGCTCCTTCAGGTCCTCAGCGGTCAGCTCCACGTCCTGAGTGACGCCGCGCTTGGCCTTCATCTCGTCGATGAGCTCCTCGAAGTACTTCTTGCCGACCTCCATGACCACGTCGGAGTACATCTGGATAAAGCGGCGATAGCAGTCGTAAGCCCAGCGGGGATTGCCGGACTTCTTGGCGATAACCTCAACCACCTGCTCGTTCAGACCCAGGTTCAGGATGGTGTCCATCATACCGGGCATGGAGGCACGGGCGCCGGAACGCACGGAGACCAGCAGGGGGTTCTCCAGATCGCCGAACTTCTTGCCGGTAATCTCCTCCAGCTTGACGATGTAGTCCATGATCTGAGCCTGGATATCATCGTTGATCTTCTCGCCGTCCTCATAGTACTGGGTGCAGGCCTCAGTGGAGATGGTGAAGCCCTGAGGCACAGGCATGCCCAGGCCGGTCATTTCGGCCAGGTTGGCGCCCTTGCCGCCCAGCAGCTCGCGCATGGAACCGTTGCCCTCGGAGAAAAGGTACAGATACTTGTGTGCCATTGTACGATCATTCCTTTCTTGTCGTTCTTCTTACTTCTTTGTCAATACGCATCTGAAAAAACCGCCGCCCCAGGCAGCACCCTTTTCAGATGCGTATCCCCTTCCGCGGAGCTTGTCCGCCCAACTTTTCCTGCCGGAGCACACCCCGGCGATAAAGTCGCGCAAATATTATATCCGTTTACCACACAGATTTCAACTGTCCGGCAGCCAATTTTGAAAGATATTTTTCATTTTTTGTGTCGATTCAGACAAAAACGCAGGTTTTGAACCGTCACCACTCCACTCCGGGCCGGGCCGCCTGGCCCCGGTCGAAGGGGTGGCGTTGCTTTTCCATACGGGTGACATAGTCCGCCCGCACCAGAAAACATTCAGGCACCCGATGTCCCGTGAGCACCACTTCCCCCACAGCACCGTCCAACAGAGGAAGTACCCGCTCCTCATCCACCAGTCCGGCAGCCACTGCGTCGCACACCTCGTCCAGCACCAGAAGATTCCACGGTTCTTCCGCCAGCCGGGACAGCATTTGTGCATAGCGGTCCCTCTCCACCGCCCGTTGTTCTTCGGTCAGCTGAAAGGAAAACGGGAGTTGCTGTGGCACAGCAAGTACACGCACATTGTTCAGCTGTTCCAGTGCCCGCCGTTCTCCGCTGTCTGCACCCTTGAGGAACTGGGCAATGACCACACGCCCACCGTGGCCGGCCATGCGCAGGGCCAGCCCCATGGCGGCGGTAGTCTTCCCCTTGCCGTCGCCGTAATAGATATGCACCATGCTCGTCCCCCCTGTTCTTTTTTATTGTACCACCCTTCTCCCGGAAACACAACAAAAACGGCGCCAATGGCGCCGTTTTTGTCGCTGTATTCACCGTTCCCGCTCTTCCAGCCGGTCCAGACGGCGGCAGGCCTCGTGTGCCGTTCCCTCCACCGCCGTCAGTCGGGCGGCAAATGCCTCATTGTGTGCTCGCTGATCCCGCTGCTCCACCTTAATATCGTCCACACCGGCCTTGATATAGCCGATCTCGGTGAGGATGGCGCCGTCGTTTTTACCCCGGGCGCGCTGATCCTGCCGGTTGTTCCGGTTGAACCCCGACCAGCCGAAAACAATGGCGGCCAGCGTGCCCATCATGCCCACCAGTCCCACCAGTGTAATGCTCATACTCTCTTCCATGCTCCCACCTCCCTTCACTATATAGGCCAAATCGGGGGCCCATATGGACGTTCGCGTCCACATAACAAAAAAATGACCTCTCCCGCGGGCAATGTCATTAAGTTAAGGTTTTGAGCGAACATGAAAAAGTACCCACCTCACATCAAGCGGGGTGGGTACTTTTCGTTCTGTGATAATCACGAAATCGGATTATTCCTACACTCAAGATAATCCAAAAACCTTTTGACGGCGAGGGAAGCTGTTTTTCGATCCCGAAGCGCAAACGCAATATCGCGGTATGCTGGCACATCAATTTCCTTTGCGACAATGTTATACGGGACACGCTTCAATATCAGTTGCGGTAATATACTCAATCCAAGTCCGCTTTCCACCATTGACATAACGGCGTAATCGTCCCATGTTGTAAAATGTGTTCTCGGAACAAGTCCGTTGCGTTCAAACACCTCCGAAACTTCCGCTTTTGCTCCCTTTTCGAGAAGCATAAATGGCTCATCACATAGCGCGGCAAGCGGGACTTTCTCATGCTTTGTTAGCGGGTGATTTTCCGGCAAAATTGCAAGCAATTTATCACGCTCTAAAAGAATCGTTTCAAACTCCGGTTTAGTCGGCAATCGTAGAA
>JAZNMM010000014.1:0-32763 GCA_045579605.1 Lawsonibacter sp. | reverse complement strand
GTCCTCCGGCAGCTTGCTGTAGTCGGCATTGCAGGCACGGACCTTGAACCCAAAAGTGAGGAAAGGAACGGCAGTTTCGGTAAACTCAGTGATGTTGAAGCGGTCCTGGAATTTGATGATGTTGCCGGTGGGCTTGAGGATCTCCCACGCTTTGGGCAGCCGGATGGAACAATACTGCGCAAGCCGCTCCATGTTCATTGTCATGTCTCCGTTTCTGTGTGCATTTTATGGCAAGATCCCCTCCGCCGAGGTCTCTTCCGGCTCAAACAAAAGCTCCAAAAAGGCACTCATTGCTCTGGAACAATAGCGGTTGCGTTTATAGGATACATAGATGTCCCGCTGGGCATGGGGGGACTGCAGCGCATAAAAAGCCACCTTACCCCAATGATGGCGGATATTTCGCACCAGAGTATCGCTTACCACCGAGGCTGCCGTACCACTCTCCACAAAGTTATACAGCGTGACCAGCCGGTCGATCTCCAGGATCATGTCCGGGCTCACACCCGCCTCATGGAACATGGCATCTGTACGGCGGCGTGTATCGTTGTCCTTGGTCATGGAGATAAAGGGGACGCCCTGGAAGCGGTCGAGTGGAACGGGCTTCACTCCGGGCGCAAGGTAAGCGCCGCTGAGAATGTCCCCTTCCTGCAACCGGTATTCCTCCAGACCCGCGTTGCAGGCAAAGTCTGCCGGTACGGCCAGCAGCAGCCGTTCCGTCTGGAACAGCTTCTGTTCAAACACCGCGCTGTCCAGATGCTTGTTGTCAATAACCAGATCCAACTGGCCGGAGGTGATCATATTCTCCAGCACAGTAGGGTTGTCGTCCACCATGTGCAGATCCACCCCCGGATAGCGGCGGATAAACCGCGCCACGTAGTCCGGCAGCACCAGCGAAGACAGCAGCTGGTTGGCTCCAATGGTCAGCGATCCGGTGAGCAGCTGGCTGTACGCATTGATGTAGTTTTCAAAATCCGTTTCGATGTGGGAGATGGCCTCCGCCGCCTTGATATACTCCTCCCCTGCCTGGGTCAGCCGCAGGGGCTTGCTGGTGCGGTCAAACAACGGAACACCGATTTCCTCTTCGATCTTGCGGACCATGGTGCTCAGAGAGGGCTGAGAGACAAACAGTTTCTGCGCCGCTCTGGAAATGCTTTTTTCTCGGTATACCGTGTAAATCAGGTCTTTTCGGTTGAAATAGCTGCTCATACCGCTCACCTGTCCTTTTTATTTTCTCTTTGCCGTTCTCTTGTTCAGAAGTGATAAAGAATCATCTCTGCCGCGGTTTTCAGCCCAGGCAGAAGACTGTCAACAACCACATATTCCTCCCGGGTGTGGGCCTTTCCGCCCTCCACCGTCCCCACGCACACCGAAGGAATCCCCATGGCCATGGGAATATTGCAGTCAGTGGAACTGGAACTGTAGGTCACGTCGTAACCGTAATGGTTTTTAATGGCCCGGGCAGCACGGCCCACAAGGGCCTGCTGCTTTTGGATGTCTGTCTCACCCATGCAGGGGCGGTCACCCACCTGGGTCACGGTGACGCCGATACCTTTGGTCTGATAGAACGCGATTGCCGCCTTAAAGTGCTCTTCCATCTGCGCCAGATCCTCCCGGTTATCCGAGCGAAACTCATAGAGCATCTCGGCATTCTGGGCTATGGTATTCACAGAAGTGCCACCGCTGATGGTACCCACATTATAGGTGGTCTTTCCCCGGGTGGGCACCTTGATGGCATACAGGTCGTTGATAAGGGACGCCAGATATGCGATGGCGTTGCGGTTACCAAAGGCGCTGTAGGAGTGCCCGCCCTCCGTAGCCACCTCCACCCGGTAGCGCTTTGAGCCTACGGTGGTGTTGGCAATGGTTTGGGCATAGCCGTCAAAGGTGACAAACTCCTTCACCCGAGAGCCAAACTGTTCCATGATTTTACGCGAACCCTTCAGATTTCCCAGCCCCTCCTCGCCGGAGTTGACCACAAGGAGCAGTCCCACATCTTTGGGTTTTAAGTCTTGCTCGGCGATATACTTAGCCGTCATCATCAGGGATACGACACAGGCAGTATCATCTCCGATGCCGGGACAAAAAATCTTCCCGTCCTCCACCCGTAGGGGCAGGGGCTCGGTATCCGGAAACACCACATCACTGTGAGCCATATAGACCACCAGTTCGTTGCTGCCGCTATCGCCCACAGGGAAGACAACATTCAGCGCCTCGTCCACATATACCCCGCTGCAGCCCTGCCGTTCCAACCAGTTTCTGCAAAACTCCGCCCGTTTTTCTTCCTGATTGGATGGTGCAGGAATCTGAGCCAGTTCGATCAGCAGCTCATAGGCCTGCTGGCGATGCTCGTCCACGTAACAAAGTGCTGCTTGTTTCGCGTCCACCTTGAACACCCCACAGATTATAGATAAAATCTCATTTTCTTCCGCCACATATATCAATAGAATTATACACTCACCCCTCCCCGGTTTCAACCGTTTTTCCTGCTTTCATAAAAATAATGCGCGCTTAGTTATGTAAATGTAAAATCTTCCCAGCGTTTGACCGCCTTCCGACCGGTTTCCCCTGCCCTCCCCTTTTCCCGCCCGCTCGGGTGTCGAAGGCCCACACATCAGGTGATATTTTGCGATACTTTTCTCTTTCCTCTCAAGGCAAACCACTATATAATGTGTTTGACAAGGACACGAGAAAGGATTTTGCACAATATGCAGGAGTTAAAAACACAAACACGACATCTGACCGACGAGCAGGGCGAGCCTCTCACCTTTTCCTATACTCTGCTGACCGAGCGATCCATAGACGGGCTCACTCACTATGGCATCGGCATACACAGCTCCGGGGGCGACAGCGTCCGCCTGCCCCGGCTGGGTATAGACCGGGCCGCGGTGGAACTTTTACTGGAGCGGGTCGCACAGGCCGCCCTCTCCCCCCATCATCTGCACGATGTGGTGCAGGACTGGCTCGGGCAATAAAATATCCGGAGCTGCGGCTGCAGCTCCGGATATTTTTTGTTTCGATTTACTTGTTGCGGTTGTCCAGCTTCTTCAGTACGGCAACGACCACAGCGATCAGACCCAGCACCACGAAGATACTGGCCATACCCTGGCCCAGGATCTGAACGGCGCCGGTCATATTCTCAGCCATACCCACAGTCCCGGTGGTGGTGATGATGGCAGTAGGGCCGTCGGCACCGCCGATCACACTTTCCACAGCAGGTTTGGTTTCAATATAGGTCACAGTGTCTGCACTGCCAATGACGCCTGCCACCTCATCAGGGGTAGGAGCGGGAGCGATCAACAAAACATTCTCGTTATTCATATCCAAGTCCTCCTATCAGCCCATAAAGTACTGCAGAACCACGCCGCCGGCCACCACAGAGGCGATCTGACCGGACACGTTGGCGGCGATGGCATGCATCAGCAGATGGTTCTGGGAGTCGGCCTCCTGACCCAGCTTCTCGATCACGCGGGAGGACATGGGGAAGGCGGAAATGCCGGCAGCACCCACCATGGGGTTGATCTTGTTCTTGGGGGTGAAGATGTTCAGCACCTTAACAAACAGCACGCCTACCACGGAGTCCAGAATAAAGGCAATCAGGCCCAGACCCATGATCAGCAGCGTCTCCACACGGACAAACTCCTCAGCCTTCATGGAAGCGGCAATGGTGATACCCAGCAGCAATGTAATCAGGTTGGCCAGCTCGTTCTGGGCCGTCTTGGACATGGTCTCCAGCACACCGCACTCACGGATCAGGTTACCGAACATGAGGAAGCCCACCAGAGCCACGGAGGCGGGAGCCACCAGACCGGCAATGATGGTCACGATGATGGGGAACAGGATGCGGGTGCGGCGGGACACGGCGCCTCCCTTGTAGGGCATACGCATGGCACGGTCCTTCTTGGTGGTGACCAGCTTGATGGCAAAGGGCTGGACCACAGGCACCAGCGCCATGTAAGAATAGGCGGCCACGGCGATGGCACCGATGTAATTGGAGCCCAGCACCTGAGACACCAGAATGGAGGTGGGGCCGTCCGCGGCACCGATGATGCCGATGGAGGCCGCGTCCTTCATGTCAAAACCCAGAGCAACGGCAATAATGATGGTCAAGAAGATACCGGCCTGGGCGGCAGCGCCGCACAGGAACAGCTTGGGGTTGGTCAGCAAGGGACCGAAGTCGATCATAGCACCGATGCCGATGAACAGCAGGATGGGCAGCGCCTCCGACGCCTCGATGCCCACCTCAAACAGCCACTGAATGATGCCGTGGGTGGCGATCCCCCCCTGCACCTGATCCATCACGCCGGACAGGGGCAGGTTGACCAGAATGGCACCAAAGCCCATGGGCATGAGCAGCGCAGGCTCAAAGCCCTTTTCAATTGCAAGCCAGATCAGTACCGCGCCCACCACATACATCACCAGCTGCTGCCAGGTGATGGCGGTCAGGTTTTCCCACAGGAAACTGAAATCCATACTCTCTCCTCCATTTCGATGTTCTGGGTTCGGGAAGCATCAGCCTGTCCTGCCGTAAAAAAAGACCTGCGTTCCGGGGACGGAACGCAGGTCTGGTCATTTCAGGCAAAGCCAGGGCAGACGCCCATGCTTGTTGACTTCACCGCGCGGCAGGCCGCGCCGACTACTCCCCTTTGCTGTTGGGGATAATATCATATTTGCCACAGACTGTCAAGGAGGGTTTTGTCATATAAAGAAATCTTTACCCTTGCTCCGGTCAGAGCAGAAGCTGCTCGATTCGCGCCTCCCGGTCCTGCATGGCACGCAGCGTGCGCTCCAGCAAGGTGTCCAGCTCCCATCCAAGAAGCTCCGCCCCCCGGGCGATCACGTCACGGGAACAGCCGGCGGCAAACTTTTTGTCCTTGAACTTTTTCTTCAGGGATTTGAGCTCCATGTCGCTGACACTTTTGGACGGACGCATCAGCGCCGCCGCCCCGATCAGTCCGGTCAACTCGTCACAGGCATAGAGCACCTTTTCCATCTCGTGCTCGGGCTTGACATTCACCTGATGCCCCCAGCCGTGGCTGACCACCGCGCGGATAGTGACTTCATCCACCCCGGCCTGACTCAACAGCTGCCGGCACTTGACGCAGTGCTCCTCCGGCCACTGCTCAAAGTCCACATCATGGAGCAGACCGACCACCGACCAGAAGCCTTCCTCCTGTCCATAGCCAAGCTCACAGGCATACCAGCCCATCACCTGCTCTACGGTAACCGCATGGCGCAGATGGAAGGGCTCTTTATTATACTGCGTGAGCAGCCGCCAAGCCTGTTCTCTTGTGAAGGACATATTCCAGCTCCCCTTTTCTCAGTATGCCATGACGATCCCGCCGTCGTTGGCATATACGGTGGTGATACCTCCGGCCTCGGTGATGGACACGCTGGAAAAGCGGCACTTCTGCTCCACCATCTCCTTGACCTTAAAGGCGCGCTCCAGGCAATTGACGTGGGTGATAAAGGCCGGACGCCCCTCATGATCCGGGTCGGAGGCCGCCTTTTCCACCATCTTTTGCAGCGCCTGCTTCACGCTCAGCGCCTGCCCCACCTTGCCAATCTCACCCTCAGGGGTGGCATGGCAGAACAGCTTGATACGCAGCGCGGCAGTGGCGACCGCCTGCAGCTTGGTCAGACGACCGTTCTTGCGCAGGTTCTCCAGATCCTCCAGCACGAACAGAGTCTTCATGCGGGCAACAAACTGCTCCACCTCCCGCACGACCTTTTTAAAGGGCAGACCGCTTTCGGCCAGTTCCTTGATTTTCAGGGCGATGGCCGTTTCCCCACACACAGCGGAACAGGAGTTGAACACGTGCACGTTCCGTTCCGGCTTGTCCTCTTCCAACAAAGCCTTCGCCTGCTGTGCGCTGTTGTGAGAACCGCTGAGCAGGGCGGAAAGGGTAACAGCATACACATCGTCCGCACCACAGTCAAAGGCATCCAGATAGGCCTGAGGCGGAGGACAGGACGTGGTGGGTGCATCCTTGCTCTGCTTCATGGCCCACAGTAGATCCGCCTGGTCGAACCCGGCATCATCCACAAAGCTGCTGCCATTGCAGGCGATGGTCAGCGGCACTTTGGTAAAGCAGTCCTCCTGCTTCATGGGCGCAGTCATTTCACAGCAGCTGTCAACAACAATTTTAAAACTCATATTTCCCACCTCGTGATGTAATTCCAAAAACCACATTTCTCACATTACTATATCACAACACGAACACAGTTGTAAAGTAAATTTTGCCGTCAGCCGTCTCCTTGCCCGACCCCGGCAGCCTTGAGCGCTCGCTCCCACTCCGGGTGTGTCAGGCAGGTATTGGCCACCTGCAGCAATCCGTTGGCACTCAGGTGCTCCGGCAGGTCCAGCGCCTGAAGCAACGCCTTGCGGCGCAGGGCGCTCTCTGGTCCGCCAGCCAGTCCCAGAGCCATCAGACGGGCTTTTGTCAGCGAAAGCGCATCCTCACGGGGTGCGTCCTCATCCAAAAGGGTAACACCCGCCCGGCGCAGTGCCTGTTCCAGCACCGCCGGGGACATGCCCTCCACGCCAAGCTTTCCCTCCTTGCCCGGGCGGCTCTTCCGCCGCTCCTTTCCCATCACATCGGGCACATAGGCGTGTTTAAGGTATTGAGCGGGAATAACACTTTTGATGCGGTTTCGGATCACAAAGCCTGCTCCGTCCGGGTCGGTAAAAACCACCAACCCCCGCTGCCGGGCCACCCGGCGCAGCAGCGCCATCTGGTCTTCGTTTTTGAAGATACCAAAACCCGCCGTTTCAAGGATCAGCGTATCCACCAGCTGGGACAGGGTATTCTTATCGTATCTTCCCTCCACTACGATCGCTTCACGGATGCGCAGCACGCACACGTCCTCCTCTTTGTCAGCTTTTTCCTGCAGGAACAGATAGTTCCAGCAGCAGTTCGGTCAGCACTTCCTTTTCCGTCCGGGCACTGTCCGATTTCAGGGCAAGGTCTGCCCCGGCACAGGCGATCACCGCCTTGCGGCACCACTCCAGAGAAAAGCGCCGAGCGCTGTTCATCAGCTTCTGGGCGGGGTAGGGATTTCGCATCTCCCACAGCTGGGCCAGGTCTCCCACCGTCCCGTGGTTGTCCAAAAGCATCCGGGCACAGTACAGCTTGCGCATCTGACCACCCAGAGCAGCCGCGATCTTTATGGGCTCCTCCCGCATTTCCAGCAACTCACCCAGAACCCGGGCCGCTTTGTCAAAATCACCCGCGCCGATGGCATCGGTCATATGAAAGCTGATGGCGTCCAGCTGAGGAGTAACCACCGCATCAATATCCTGCCGGGTGATATGCTCCCCTTTGGCGTAGGCACTCACCTTTTCTATCTCGCCGATCAGCGTGTTCATCAAATCACCGCACTGAAAGATCAGATAGCTGGCCAGTTCGGAACCGATCTGCTTGCCCAACGCGCGGAAGCGCCGGTGCACCCAGTCCACCAGATCCCCCTGCCCCTGCCGGGCAAATTCCACGATCTGTCCGTGTTTCTTCAGCGCAAGGGCCAGCTTACTGTGCCCGTCCAGCTTATAGCTGACCACATCAAAGAGAAAAATCACACAGCAATAGTCGGGCAGCTGGCTCAGCAACTGGGTCAGCCGCTGCTTTTCTTCCTCGTTCAGCTGAGAAAACTCCAAATCGGAAACCAGGATCATGGTCCGCTCACTCATCATGGGCAGGCAGTCCACCGTCTGCTCCAGCCCCTGAACGGTAAAGTCCGCTCCATTGATGGTATGAAGGTTGAACTCGGCCATCCCCTGACCGATCAGCAGCTGCTTCATGCGTCCAAGGTAATGGTCGCGCAGATAAGCCTCCTCGCCATAGAGGACGTACAGGCAGCCCAGCGTGCCCGCGGAAATGTCCTGCTTCAGCTTTTGATAGGCAGAGGAATCTGCCTTTTGCTTTGCAGCCATACGTCCGCCTCCTATCCTGCAAATTCGCCTGCTGTAATGCGCACCGTTCCCATGCGGTCCGTGCGGTACAGCTGCGCCCCCACCGCCCGGAAGCGCTCCATGGCTTCCTCGCTGGGGTGTCCGTAAGTATTATACCTTCCGGAAGAGAAAACTGCAATATCCGGACGTACCTTCTCCAAAAGTGACTCTGAATTGGAGTATTTGGAGCCGTGGTGGCCGGCCACCATGACCTCAACATCGGGCAGGAACGCATGGTCCAGCAGGTCCAGCTCCGTCTCCTGGCCCATGTCTCCGGTGATCAGAACGTCCTGCTGCTGTGCGGTACACAGAACGGTAAGTCCCAGCTCGTTTACCGATTCATCGCCCAGAGGTGCAAAAATGTGCACCTGACCGTTGCCCAGAGAAACACTTGTATCCTCCTGTATCAAACATACCTGACTGCCCTGCCGGTGCGCCGCCGCAACGATCTGCTCCCGCAGGAGACTGTCCGGCTCCACGGAGGGTAGAATGACCGTGTCCACCTTCAGCCGCTCCAGCAGCCGCGGTACGCCGTTGGCATGGTCGGAATGATAGTGACTGACTACCAGCACATCCAGCCGGGAGCGGCCCAGGCTCTGGAGCAGGTCGGCGGCGGTATCTCCGGCGTTGTCCCCGCCGTCACCGCCGCAGTCCACCAGAACAAGTCCTTCCTCCATCCGAACCAGCACGCTCTGTCCCTGTCCCACATCCAGCACCCATACCCCCATGCTCCCCTGATAGAAGCTCCAGTTGGTCAGCAGCACTGACAGCACAAAGGCGCAAAGAACGGCAGTCGTCGCCGGCCACACCCGTTTTCTGCCCGGTAGAAGCACAGCCGCTGCGATCAGCGCGTATACAAACAGTGCCCACAGCAGATAGAACGGCTCCCGGGAGGGTATGCTGGCAAAGGGCAGGCGGGCAAGCCTCTGTGTGAGCCACAGCATATACCGCGCCGCCCACTCCACCACGGGCGCTGTCCACGCGCATACTGCGGGCAGCAACATCCATAGCACCCCAAGGAGCAAACCACCACAGAACAACACCGATACCGACCAGAGCACCAGCACATTGGCCAGTGGCGCCACCAACGTGAACTGTCCAAAATACAGGGCGGTCAGCGGTGTGGTCAGCATCATGGTCGACAGTGTCGCACTCAGCGAACCGGCCAGCACCCGTGCAGCCCTCTGCCAAAGTGCGGCAGGAATACCCTCCCGTTCCTCTTCGGGGAGCAACCACCCCAGCACACGGTCCCGAATCGGCTGGGAAAAAAGCAGCAGGCCCGCCATGGAGGCAAAGGACAGCTGCTGTCCCACGCTGGCCACACAGTAGGGGTCGTTCACCAGTAGAACCAGAAGCGCCGCGGCAAGAGAGGTCGGTCCGTCCGTTTCCCTGCCGAACACTGGGGCCAACTGCACCAGAATCAGCATGACCGCCGCCCGGGTGATCGAGGGTGTACACCCCGTCATGAGTACCACAAGCACAATGACCGGGATAGTGATCAGGCAGTTGCGCCGACTGCGCCCCAACAGCAGCACCAGAACGCCGATCAGATAGGAAAGGTGCATTCCGGACACCGCCGTGGTGTGGGACAGCCCCGTACGGCGAATGGTGCTCTCCAGTGTATCGGAGCAGTCGGTGCGGTCCCCGGTGACAATCGCCTTGATCAGCGGCGCGTTTTCGGTGGAAAAGCACCTGTCGATATTCTGCTTCAGCTGGCCGCTCCAATAGACCGGCAGCAGGGGCAGCGGGATCCGATCCGGACGGTCAATACTTAACTCGCCATAGGCCCTTGCCCGCAGAAATATACCCTGGGCTGCATAGGTGAGCGCCACCTTACCTGTCCGGTCACGCACAGCAGTGCAGTGGGCAACTGTCCGGACCCGGTCTCCGGGTACAAGGTGCTCGCCCTGCTCGTCACAAGTCAGCCGCACCGTAATCTTCCCGCCCCGTTCCGCAGGCATGTGTACATCCACCTGCCAGCCGTATTCTGTTTTCTGGGGCCAATCGGCCACCGTGGCTTGCAATTCTATCGTCTTATCATCCAACTCAGTAGCAGGCCGCACATGGATATAGTCAAACAGGCAAAGCCACATTAGTCCCACCCATACCCCGCTCAGCACATATAAAACACGCCGCAGGCGCTCTTTTCCAAACACTCTGACCGCCAGCGCCAGGCACACACAAAGAACTCCCAGCGGAAGATGAACTTCCGCTGGGAGAATGTATACTGCACCGGCGATTGCCGCGGCATATCCCGCAGCAAAATATGCCAGCTTACGCATCGCTACACCTCTTTTGGGCCCTTACAGCCAGGCAATTCGATCCTCCATCTGCCGGGGAATGACCCCCATCCGCTGCAGAATGGGCAGCAGACCGCGGAACAGGAAATAGAGCAGCACCGATTTCGGAATAATGGTCAGCAGGTTTTTGGCAAGACTGGGCACAAACCATCCGAAAAATCCCGCGCCACGGGTCATGACATTCCACACTGAGCCAAGCACCGCATTGACCAGCACATTGACCAGCAAATTGGCCAGCACGATGTTGGCCACCGTCAGTCTGCGGCGGTAGAAGCACAGGGCGTAACACAGCACACCGAGCATGGTGGACAGGGTATAGCCAAAGAAAAACTCTCCGCTGGGCTGGAGAATAAATCCAAGAATATCCTCCACAAAGCCGTATACCAGCCCAAGCACAGGCCCACACACCAGAGCACACAGCGCCCGGGCAAGAAAGCCGAAGGTCAGCTTTGTGTGGGCGATGGGAATGCCGGGCACCAGCGACAGGGCGCGGGCCATGGCGATCATCAGGGCAGCAAAGACCAACAGCCGGGTATTGTACAGGTTGGCCTTGGCACCGCTCCACGGTGCACTTCCGGAAATAGCGTGGCCGGTCAGGGCAAACAGAAGCACCACCGCCCCGGTCAGCCCCAGGGAGAAGTAACCAAACAGCTCCCACAGGTTCTTTTCCGCCAGCTGGGCCGCCCACGCGCCAAAGTCACCCTGGCTCTTCTGCCAGACAACCACCATCTGCAGCGCGATGAACAGCACACCGGCTGCGATCTGCCACAGGACGGCGCGCCCTTGTTCCTTCTTTTCCAACATAAAAAGTCCTCCTTCCGTGCTCACGGCAGTCTTTGCTGAAAAACAGCCGCACAGAGGAGGAACATCTCCGGTATGCGGCAGCGGGAGCCGGAACGCACACTGCAAGCCTGTGCTTTTCGTCCAAAGGGCAGTCCCTGTCCCTTCGGCACTGAGCCGTGTTTCCACGGCAACACGCGCGCACCTAATCTGCCTATGTTTTTACCAGTGTAACCCCTTTTGACAGAAAATGCAAGAGCAACATCTGCTTTGCTTGGCGCACACAGGCACCCACACCACATAGACTGGGTGCAGAGGTGATATCAATGTCACATCCCTGCACGCCGGGGAACGGTTCCCGGGCCCTTGCCATAGCGGCCGTTCTCACCGCCGATGCGCTGACACACGACCGCACACCGGAGGAGATCGGCCGCATGGCCGCCTTCTTCACCGTACTGGGTGACACCATGGCGCTGCTGGCTCTTGATCCAAAGCTGCAAAAGTGTCAGGAAACCCTCAGCTCATAAAAGCACGGATCTCCTCCATGCGCTCGGCCACCTGCTGATAGCCGTCCGCCCACAGCAGACGCAGCTTTTCCACATCCCGTTCCGTGCGGGATACGCCCCGTGTGGACTCGGGCGCAATGACAAGCGCGTTCCCTTCCCGCTCCAGTTGGAACAGCCGCTCCCGGCATTCGTTATAACGCTGTGCGCGCTGACGCATGGCGTGGCAGAAATTGGGCCACTGCCGATACTTGCGCTCCACCAGCCGCAGCATACGATCCGGTCTGCGTACATAATCTCTGGGTCTGGTCAGCACCACAACGACCCGTTCGCACCCCTGTTCCAGCGCCCGCTCAAATGGGATACCGTCGGCCACTCCCCCGTCCAGATAAGGCTGATCGTTGATATAAAAGACAGGGAACATCAGCGGCAGGGCGCAGCTGGCCTGAAGCAGCAGGCTGCTGCCCTCAGCGTCCCGGGGCACAGTAAGATAATCGGCTTTCCCGGTGTTCAAATTGGTGACCACAGCCTCCATCGTTCCGGGCCACGCGGCAAAGGTATCATAATCGAACGGCACCAGTTCTCCCGGGATCTGACGAAAGGTAAAGTCCAATCCAAAATAGCTGCGGTTGTCCCTGCGCAGCAGATTGCCCATGCCCATATAGCGTTTATCCGGGGCAAACCGGGTGGCCACCTCCAGATTGCGGCCGTGCTGCCCGGAAAGATAGCTGACGCCGTAGGCCGCGCCTGCGGACACACCGATCAGATAGTCACACATCACACCGCCGGCCAGCAGTCCATCACATACCCCTGCAGAAAAAATCGTGCGCAGAGCGCCGCCTTCCAAAACAATTCCCGTTTTCATGGCCATACCTCCAAGTATTCTGAATTCTATTTTAAGCTCTTTGAGAAAAAGTGCAACGAAAAATTACAGTTTACCTGCAAACTTCATTTGACTTTTCCTGTCGCTGTGATACTATACTTATAACTTTATTCTATCCACTCAGGAGGCAGATCTATGGCTCTTTTTCAAAGTGTGGAACAGCTCATTGGCAACACTCCCCTGCTGGAACTGCGAAATTACTCCGCCGCCCACAATCTGCAGGCCAGACTGCTGGCCAAGCTGGAGTTTCTCAATCCCGGCGGCAGTGCCAAGGACCGGGTAGGCCGCTCCATGCTGGACGATGCGGAAGCCCGCGGTCTGCTCAAGCCAGGTAGTGTGATCATCGAACCCACCTCCGGCAATACAGGCATCGGTCTTGCCTGTGTGGCGGCCGCCCGGGGCTACCGAGTCATTCTCACCATGCCCGACACCATGAGCGAGGAACGGCGCACCATGCTGCGGGCCTATGGGGCAGAACTGGTCCTCACACCCGGCGCACTGGGGATGCAGGGCGCGGTGGACAAGGCCGACGAGCTGGCCGCCTCCCTGCCCGGCAGCTTCATCCCCGGTCAGTTTGACAACCCCGCCAATCCCGCCGCACACTACGCCACCACCGGCCCGGAGATCTGGGCCGACACCGATGGCGATGTGGCTGTGTTTGTGGCCGGTGTGGGCACCGGTGGCACCATCTCGGGCGCAGGTCGTTATCTGAAAGAGCAAAATCCCGCCATCAAGGTGGTGGCGGTGGAGCCGGACGCCTCCCCCCTGCTCTCCGGTGGTCAGGCCGGCCCCCACGGTATCCAGGGCATTGGCGCCAACTTTATTCCCTCCGCCCTGGATCGCGCGGTCTATGATGAAGTGATCCCCGTTACCGATGGTGATGCTTACGCCACCGGCCGCGAACTTGCAAAGACCGAAGGCGTTCTGTGCGGCATCTCCTCCGGTGCGGCCCTGTGGGCGGCCACACATCTGGCAAAAGAACCGGAGTACGCAGGCAAGACCATTGTCGTCCTGCTCCCCGACTCCGGCGACCGCTATTTCTCCACCCCCATGTTCCAAGAGTAAACAACGGCCCCGCGGCGTATGCCGCAGGGCCGTTGTTTCTTTTTTTAAACCATTGCAGGTGCAGCCGCTTCCACCGCACCGGGGATACGGATAATACCCACCGGGCATTCCTTCACGCACAGCTGGCAACCCACGCACTTGTCCTGATCGATAAAGGCCAGATTGTTCTCCACAGTAATGGCTTCCTTGGGGCAGGCCTTGGCGCACTTCATGCAGCCGATACAGCCCGCGGTACAGGCCTTGCGGGTCTGCGCACCCTTGTCCTTGTTCTGGCAGGCCACCACGGGCTTGCGCTTGTGCTCGGGCACGATGGAGATGACCGCGTTGGGACAAGCGGAAGCACAGGCACCGCAGCCCACGCACGCCTCCCGGTCTACCTTGGCAATACCGTCCACCACGTGGATGGCATCAAAGGGGCAGGCCGCCACGCAGTCGCCATAGCCCAGACAGCCGTATTTGCACATGCCGTCGCCGCCGTACAGTCCCTTGACCGCCTGACAGCTGTCAAGGCCGGTGTACTCATACTTCTTGGAGGTCTTGTCGCAGGTGCCGGCACAGCCTACTACAGCCTTCATGGCAACGGACTCGCCGGCCTCCACGCCCATGATCTGAGCGATGGCAGCGGCACAGGCGGCACCGCCGGGGGTGCACTTATTGATGGGCGCGCCCTCCTCCACGATGCTCTTGGCATAGTCGGCACAGCCGGCACAGCCGCAGGCACCACAGTTGGCGCCGGCCAGCACACCGGTAATCTGCTCCACGCGCTCATCCACAGGGACATACATCAGAATGGAGGCGGCCACCAGGATCACAGCGCCGATGATGCCGATAACGGTAACAACAAGGATAGCCAATAAAATCGGATTCATAGCTCTACCTCCCCTCCCTTAAGCGCCGAAGATAGCTTCCACGATGCCGCCGAAGCCCATAAAGGACAGGGACACCATGGCTGCGGCCACCAGCGTGATAGGCAGGCCCTCAAAGCTCTTGGGCACGTTTGCCTCCTCTACACGGCGGCGCACGCCGGAGAAGAGCACCATAGCCACCAAAAAGCCGATACCGGCGCCGGCGGCACACACGATGGACTCAATGAAGTCATAGCCGTTGTCCAGGTTCAGGATAGTCACGCCCAGAATGGTGCAGTTGGTGGTGATCAGGGGCAGGTACACGCCCAGAGACTTGTACAGGGTGGGAATGTATTTTTTCAGGATGTTCTCCAGCAGCTGCACCAGAATGGCGATGATGAGGATGAACACGATGGTCTGGAGATAATCCATACCAAAGGGCTCAAGGATAAATTTATAGATGGGCCAGGTGGCAGCGGTAGCCATGACCATGACAAAGGTAACCGCCAGAGACATACCCACGGCGCTGTCCAGCTTCTTGGACACGCCCAGGAAGGGGCAGATACCAAGGAACTTGGCGAGCACGTAGTTGTCCACCAGAATCATGGTAAAGAAGATGCTGGCAAGCTTCATCGCCATTTCCATTATGCATTGCCCCCTTCCTCAGCCACAGCGGCAGCGACCTTGACCTTCTTGGGACGGGTGGTCAGCCAGGTGGCAGCGGCCATAAGCACACCGAACACGAAGAAGCCGCCGGGTGCACTGGTCATGATGGTGAAGGGATCCACGCTCTTGGGCAGAATCTGAATGGCGAAGCCCTCGGGCAGGAAGGACAGCAGACCGTCCAGGCCGGCCATCCAGGTGCCGGAGCCCAGAATCTCGCGGATGGAACCCATAATAGTCAGGGTCAGGGTGAAACCGATACCCATGCCGATGCCGTCCAGGGCGGAGTCGATGATGCTGTTCTTGGAAGCAAACATCTCAGCTCGACCCAGAATAATGCAGTTGACCACGATCAGGGGCAGGTACACGCCCAGTGCGGTGTCCAAGCTGGGCAGGAACGCCTTGACGATCATCTGCACTACGGACACAAAGCCCGCGATTACAGTGATGTAACAGGGAATACGCACCTGATCGGGGATGACCTTGCGCAGAGCGGAAATCACGATGTTGGAGCACAGCAGCACGAAGGTGGCCGCAAGGCCCATGCCGATGCCGTTGGAAGCCATGGTGGTCACGGCCAGCGTGGGACAGGTGCCCAAAACAAGCCGCAGGACCGGGTTCTCGTTGAGGATACCGTTGGTCAGGATCTTCAGTTTATTACTCATTTCGTTCACCTTCCTTTCAGCCGATGGCATTGTACGCCTCAACGGCGGAGTTAACGGCGGCAGCCAGCGCCTTGCTGGAGATGGTCGCACCGGACAGGGCATCCACTTCCACCGGCAGCTCAGCCTTCAAGCCTTCGTAGCGGGTCCAAAAGGCGGGGTCGCCGGCCACCTTGCTGCCGATGCCCTTGGTCTCCTGATTCTCGGTGACCTTGATCTGGCGGATGGTGCCGTCAGCGGTAAAGCCAACCATGACCGTCATGGTTCCACCGTAGCCCTTGGCAGAGCTGGTGACCACAGCACCCACGCCGTTGTCCGCCACATACACGTCGGATACGTTTGCTACAGAAACTCCCTCCGCCTGAGTAAACCCGGTAGCATCGGGCAGCAGCTCCATACGGGCGGCCTCCTGCGCCTTGCGGGTAGCCTCCTCAATGATGGGCTTTGTAACGTCGTTGGTCAGGGCAAGAGCGCCGGTAATGACAATGCAGATGACGCTCAGCACCACGATGGGCTTAAAAATCTTGTTCCAGTTACTCATTTCGCGGCACCTCCCTTTTTCGCCTTGGCGATGCCCAGCTTATCCTGACGGGTCAGAACCTCAATATAAGGCACCAGCAGGTTCATCAGCAGGATGGCAAAGGACACGCCCTCATTCATGGTGCCCAGGAAGCGGATGGCGCAGGTAATGATGCCCAGACCCAGGCCGAACACCACCTTACCCTTGCGGGTGGTGGGAGAGGTCACGTAGTCGGTAGCCATGAAGAAGGCGCCCAGCATCAGACCGCCGGACAGCAGCTGGTAGACAGGATCCTGACCGGCGCACACAGCCAGAACAGCCACAGTGGCCAGATAAGTCACGGGAATGGTGGGACTGATGACCTTGGTGGCGATGAGATAGATGCCACCCAGCAGGATGGTCAGGGCGCAGGTCTCGCCCAACACACCACCATGGGTGCCCAGCAGCAGGGCCCGGTATGCCTCAGCACCGGCACCGGCAGCCAGAGGAGTGGCGGAGGACAGGGCGTCCACACCGCTCTCCGGGAAGGGATATGCGGTCATGCGGCTGGCAAAGCCCATGGCAAGGGCAATACGGGCCACAATGGCAGGATTGGCGAAGTTATAGCCCAGACCGCCAAACAGTTGCTTGACGATGACGATGGCGATGAACGCGCCAACAACAGCCATCCACCAGGGCAGGGTCGCGGGCAGGTTAAAGGCCAGCAGCAGGCCAGTGACCACAGCAGACAGGTCGCCCACAGGCACTTCCCGCTTCATCAGCTTGCAGTAGCCATACTCGAAGGCCACACAGGCAGCCACGGTGACAGCGGTGAGGATCAGAGAATTGATGCCGAAGACAATCACGGAGGCGATCAGGGTGGGGATCAGGGCGATGCACACCCGTCCCATGATCTTCCGGGTCGTATCCGCACCGGTAATGTGGGGTGCGGCAGAAACAACAAGCATGTTAGCCATCACTTCTTCCCTCCGTTCTTCATCATGATTTTGGCCAGCGCGATGGAGGGGGCCAGAGGCCGTTTGGCGGGACACACGAAGGAGCAGGTGCCGCAGCTCATGCACAGATCCGCATTCAGCTCCACCAGCAGCTCCACGTTGCCGGTCTCATAGGCGCGCACGATCTCCTTGGCGGACAGGCCAAGAGGACAGGCGTTGGTACACCGGCCGCAGTGGATGCAGTTGGTGACCTTGGCCGGCTGAGCCGCCTTACGGGACATGGCCAGAACGGCGTTGTTGTTTTTCAGGATGGGCTGGTCGGCACTTGCCACGCAGGTGCCCATCATGGGACCGCCGTAGAGGATCTTGCCCGGCTCCTCGGTAGTTCCGCCGCAGAAGTCCAGCAGCTCCTGAATGGGCGTGCCGATAATGACCTCCACGTTGCCGGGGTTTTTCACAATGTCACCGTCCACCGTCAGACGCTTGGTGGTCAGCGGGATCCCCGTCTCCAGATACTTGGCAATGAAGGCCACGGAGGTGACGTTCATCACGATCACACCCACATCGGAGGGAAGGCCGGGGAAGGGCACTTCCCTGCCGGTGCAGGTCTCAATAAGTACTTTTTCCGCCCCCTGAGGGTACTTGCAGGGCAGAGCCTTGACCTCAATGGGCATATCTCTGGTCACTTCGCTCAGCGTCTTGATGTCCTGGGGCTTATTGGCCTCGATGCCGATCACGCACTTGGGAATGTCCAAATACTTCATGACGGTCTGGATGCCCTTGATCACATAGTCGGTGTCCTCCCGCATGCAGCGGTTGTCCGAGGTGATGTAGGGCTCACACTCGGCACCGTTGATGACCAACGTGTCGATCTCGTCCAGATTCTTGGGGGCCAGCTTGACCGCCGCGGGGAAGCCCGCGCCGCCCAGACCGACCAGACCGCTGGCGCGCACCGCGTCCTGCAGACTTGCAAGGTCGGTGACCACCGGGGGCTTGATGGCAGGGTCCACGGTCTGCTTGCCGTCGGGAATGATGACCACCGCCGTCTGGGGCGCGCCGTTGGGTGCGGTGATGGTGGTGATGGATTCCACCGTGCCGGACACGCCGGAGTGGATGTCCATGGACACAAAACCGGCAGCCTTGCCCACCACGGTACCCACATAAACCTGGTCTCCCTTTGCCACCACAGGTGTGGCAGGAGCACCGATGTGCTGCCCCATGGACAGTACAATTTTGCTGGGCAGCGGCATGACCACAGTCTGCCGGTCAGCCGTCCCTTTTTCATGAGGGACGTCCGCACCCAGCGCGGAACGCTTGAAGAATTTGCTCATTCCGATCTCATCCTCCCTGTTGGTATCCGGCGCAGCGCACAACACCGCACCGGACCTTTGAATTTTTTGTCCGGGCTTGAGCTGTTTTTGTAATTATTTTCCCAAAATACACCTGCAGAGCAGCCAGATTATGTGTTTTTCGGCATTCTGCCTTTGTATGTCGGGATTTCCGATGACCATTTTATATAATACACCAAACCCACTCCAAAAGGCAATAGCCTGCCCACGTTTTTCTATCCATTTCCTTTGCATATTTTGACATTTTTTTGCCACGGCAGACGCAACCACCCCACCGATCCGGAAACAACAAAAGGCGGCACCTTCAGGTACCGCCTTTCTATAGTTTACGGATCACAGATGCCGCAGGGGGAATACCCTTGCTGCTGCAGCGTATCCCGGCTGCCAGCAAAGTCCAGGCGATTTTCTGCCGCTATTCTGTCCACAGCGGAACAGTGGGAAAAATGGAACTTCTTTGTGCTGGTATTCAGTACGTAGTCCGGTTTCCGGGGATTGGTCGGCTGATTGTCCGTGTACTCCTTCTGGGTGGTAAAACGCACCGTTTCTCCGTCCGAGGTCAGTTTAATGTCCCCGTGAAGGTCGGTTCGATAAACTGCCGCCCCGGCATCTGCCAGTCGGCTGAGCACCACGTCGGTGGGGTGTCCGTACTCGTTGTCCGCTCCCACTGAGATGACGGCATAGGCCGGCATGACCTCCCGCAGGAAGGGATAGCTGGTGCTGGTATCGCTGCCGTGGTGTCCAACCTTGAGCACGGTGGCGGACAGATCCTGCCCGGAATCGAGCATCACCTGCTCCGCCCCCCGCTCGGCATCACCGGTAAACAGAAAAGAGGTCTTCCCGTACTGCACCTTGAGAACGATAGAGCTTTCATTGGTATCCTCATCACTATTCACCGCCAGAATACGCACGCTGGCGCTGCCAAGGGGGTAGGTTTCCCCCACTCTGGGGACGGTAATTCCACCCCCACGGCTGGCAGCGTAAGAGGCAAAGTCGGCAAAGGCTGCGCTGTTATAGTCCGTGACCGGACACAGGGTACACCGGGCAGTGGCATAGGAAAACGCGCCGGGCAGACCGCCGATGTGGTCCTCGTGGGCGTGGGTGCCCACCACCAGCTCCAAACGGTCCACACCCGCGTTTTTCAGCACCGTATAGATGCGGTTGGAATCGCCCTTGTTCCCGCCGTCCACGAGCATATACTGTCCGTCACACTCCACCAGTGCCGCGTCGGCCTGGCCTACATCGATAAAATGAATGGAAAAGGAGCTTTTTTCCGGCGCATAATGCATAGCCTGATACACCAGAACAGCCAGCTCATCCCGGTTGAGCACCTGTCCTGCTGCAGGCACGGGAGAAAGAGAACCAAACAGACCGATTTCCTGCGCTTTGTTCATTACCGTGCCCGGCCAGCTGCCCGCACCTGCATCCACCTTGAGGGCGTTGAGCAACATGGTCGCCGCTTCCGCCGCGGTGACCTGACCACCGGGGCGGAAGGTCCCGTCTCCATACCCGGACACGATGCCCAGCTGAGCACACCAACCGATGTAACCCTCTGCCCAGCCTCCCTCAAAGTCCGGGGTGTCGGTAAATCGACCGCTCCCCTTATAGGGGTCGGCATTGGCGTCGGACCCGTGCAGCAGCTTGACCGTCACCGCCGCCATCTGCGCCCGGGTCACGGTGGCCTTGGGCATAAACCTCCCGCCGCTGCCGGCAAAAAGCCCCCGTTCCACCGTTCCTGCTACTTCCTTGACATGAACGATATCCGCCGCGTCGGTAAACTGCACCGCGCAAACAGGCATACAAACACTCAGCAACACCAAAAAAATTGCTGTCAGGCGACAAAGTCTCTGTTTCATTTCTCGGTCCTCCCAGGCCATACCACTTTGCAGTTGTGTACATACAGTGGGCGGACAACGCTTCATTCCCCGCCACAACATTAGTTTATCATAAAATCCCCGCCCATACAAACCTCCCCACAAAAAAGCAGCCCGCCCGGGCAAAGGCCGGGCGGGCACTTGCCGTTGTATGCAGATGATCAGCAGCCGCAGCCACCGCCGCAGTTGTTGTTGCCATAGCCGCAGCTGTTGCCGCCCCAGCTGTTGTTGCCGCAGCAGCAGAACAGAATGATGATCAGAATGATGATCCACAGGCAGCCGCCGCCAAAACCGTTATTGCAGCACCCCATACGAAGTACCTCCTTGACACAAGAAAGATTTGAGAACGCCATGCGTTTCTCACTTCATCTTATGCCCCGGTTTCCAATCGGTTCCGACCCAGCTGATATTTTTCCGCAAAGGCAGCCACCATAACCGCCACATCGGCACGCTGGGGATACTCGTCCGGACCAAGCCGGTCGATCACTCCCACCGCCATGGCCCAGCTCATGGCCTGCTCGCCCCAGCCGTCTGCCCGCAGGGTATCAATTCCCTCATAACCGGACAGGTCAGTCCGCTCCGGCAGCTCCAGCTTCAGATAAGAAATGCCGAAGTTATACAGGAACTGCACCACTTCGCGCCGGGTAAGGGTCTTGAGGGGCTGGAACGTACCGTCGCCGTAGCCGGCGCTGATGCCCTTCTCCCCTGCCCAGCACACATAGCTTTCATACCACTCCCCCTGTTTTACATCGGGGAAGGTCTTTGTCACAGAAAAACGTTCCTGGTCCGGATCACCGGCCAGGTGGAACAGCACCGTCATCATCATGGCCCGGTCCAGTTTCAGGTTGGGGGCAAACATCGTACCGTCCCCCGTGCCGGCAAACAGGCCCATCCGATAGGCTTTACCCACCGCGTCCCGGTACCAGTCGTCCACATAAATATCGGTAAAGGGCGTGGTGTCCCGTCCGCTGTCCGCGCTGTGGAACACACCCTCCAGCGCCAAACGTGCCGCATCGGACTCCACCGTCAGCTGGGCCTGGGTCTCTTCCGCCACCAGATAGCGATGCCCGGCGGCAAGCACTGTGCCGGAGGGTACGCTCTCACCTGTGGTCACGTCCACCACCGCCCCTTCATGGCTCACTCGCACCCGGCCCGCTTCCATCAGTACGCCCGCACCCGTTTCCAGGTTGATCTGGTCATAGGCGTTGAAGGTGCGGCGCCCATAGCTCCAGCTGTAGCCGCCACCCTGACCGGCACCTGCCATGGACAGGTACTCCTCTGCCAGCGTGTCCAGCGTCTGCTCCACCTGGGCATAGGTCTCATCCAGATCGGCCCCGGCCTGCTGAGCCCCCTGTTCCACCATGTTGGGAATAAAGGTTTGGTCCAGATAACTCTTTGTGATCAGACTGTCCCCCGGGGCAAGTCCGGCAGCCACCGCAACACCCAGCATCAGCGCCGCACACACCAGCAGGGCAATCAGTTTTCCCGTATAGCGTTTCATTCCTCTTCTCCACTCTGATCCCGTCCGGAAATCATGTAGCTCAGGGTGAGCAGACTGTCGGCAAAGTGAACGTTCTCCACCACCACATCCTGCGCCCCTTCCAACTTCAATTCCACATTTGCAAAGTTCCAGATACCCTTCACGCCGCCACGCACCAGCTGCTCGGCCATGGCGCCGGCCACGGAGCGGGGCACAGTGAGCACACCGATGTCCACCCGGTGCAGGCTGAGATACTCGTCCAGCTCGTCAATGCTGTAGACCGGGATATTACCCACGCTGGTGCCGATCACGTCATCGTCAATATCAAACGCAGCCTCCACATTGAAGCCGTTGTTGCCAAATTTAAAGTTCTGGATCAGGGCGTGGCCCAGATTGCCCACGCCCAGCACCACCGCAGTATGTCCGCGATTGATGCCAAGGATATCCCCGATCTCTTCCCGCAGCTTTTCCACGTTGTAGCCATACCCCTGCTGGCCAAACTCGCCAAAGCAGAACAGATCCTGCCGGATCTGAGACGCGGTCAGGCCCATGGACCGCCCCAACGCGCTGGAGGAGATGCGCACCGTCCCCTGCTGCATCAGCTCGGACAGATGGCGATAGTACCGGGGCAGGCGGCGGATGACCGCCTGAGAAACCTTGGCGTTGCTTTTTTTCATGTTGCCCCTCCCTTTTCTCCGGCACGGCGGTGTCCGGAAGGCAGTTTCTTTCCTCCTGATTGTACTCCCATCGACCTGAATTGTCAATTTTTTTAACAATGTTGCCCCATATTCCGGCAACATCTGCATAGTCCCGGCAAAAAATAACAGGCCGCACCGGGCGGCCTGTCACTTTTTTTAACAAAGTGATATTTTGTTGCACACCATTGCGCCCGCTCACATGAGCTTGAGAAGCTCCTTTTTCATACGGGCTATGATGCGTTTTTCCAGTCGGGAGATGTACGATTGGGAGATGCCCAGCCGGTCGGCTACTTCTTTCTGGGTGCGCTCCCGTCCTCCACCAAGGCCAAAGCGCATGGTGATAATGTAGCGCTCCCGTTCATTCAGCCGCTCCAGCGCCTGCTGCAGCAACTGACGGTCCACATCCGCCTCGATGGGCCGCATAACAAGGTCACTGTCCGTGCCCAATACATCGGACAGGAGCAGCTCGTTTCCGTCCCAATCGGTGTTCAGCGGCTCGTCGATGGACAGTTCCGCTTTCTGAGAGGCCGTCTTGCGCAAATGCATCAGAATCTCATTTTCAATGCATTTGCTGGAATAGGTGGCCAGCTTAATGCTCTTTGCCGGGTTATAGGTGTCCACCGCCTTGATCAGTCCAATCGTTCCAATGGAGATCAGGTCTTCAATGTTGATCCCCGTATTCTCAAACCGGCGGGCAATATAGACCACAAGACGCAGATTGCGCTCGATCAACTGATTTTTCACCGAACTGTCCCCCTGTTCCAGTCGGGTAATGAGGGCAGCCTCCTCCTCTCTGCTCAAAGGTGTGGGCAGCGTATCGCTGCCGCCGATATACATGACCTTGCCCGGCAGGTCAAAGCCCAATCTGGCCAGCACACATTGAATGTGCCAGCCCAGCCTCAACATCTCCGCTTTCATAGTTCCTCCCTACGCCCTTAAAATGTGCTACCCACCAGAGCACGGTATGCCCCTCCGTCGGATACCGGCGTGGGGGAAAGTGCCACCAGCGCGCTTCCCCGGTCCACCCCGTTTACATGAACGCTGTCCACCCGTACCGCCAGCAGCATCCCGCAGGGAACGCCCACCGCCCGGTAAGGCAGCAATCGTACCCGTCCACGCAGCGCTCCCTGCTCCAATTGTCGAATACTGTCCGCCGGGTGAAGCAGCTGCTCCTGCCCCGGGCGTCCCCCCTCGGGAAACAACCCGCTCACGCTGTCCCCCTGGGCCACCAGTACGGCCCGTCCTGTAGCCGGGTCGGTGAGCGTGTTTCCCGTGTCACGCAAGGCGGTCAGGTGCACCTGACGCTCCTGCAGGCGCAGGCACACACGCACCAGCTCTCCCCGGCCCTCGCCATGGCACCCCACCCGGCTCAGTGCAAGGGTAAGCACCACATAACATACCGCACCGGACAACAGGATCACCTTAACATCAAGGTTGACCCCGGGCACCAGGCCAAAGGGGAGACCGTCCCCACCCAACAGGCTGATGGCCAGAATACCGCCGCCAAAGGCAAAGGCAAGGGCAAAGAAAATCACCGTCTGGCGCAACAGGCGGCGGCTGGCACCCAGCCCCACCAGTACCATGACCAGCGCACAGCCAAGCTGCCAGATCGGACGACTCAGAAACCCAAAGCCGGGCAATACCGCCGCTCCGGCGTAGACACCGCCCAGAAGTGCGCCGATACCCATGCGCCCCCGACGCAGCTGCTCCCCTGCCAGCCTTGCCGCAGCCAGCAGGAGCAGATAGTCCATGAGCGTGTTAAGTAAAAACAGGGTGTCCAGATAGACCACGGTCACCGCACTCCCCCCTTACCCGGCTATTATACCGGCGTGTCCTCCCGGAAAAGGTCATTTATGGGGGCTGGGCAGAAAAAAGCACACCGTGAATGATTCACGGTGTGCCAAAACAGTTCAGATGCCACGATTAAGGGTCTTACGCAGGCGGATATTGCCTGCCAGCGCTTCGTCCAGCAGGGCCAGGAAGTACTCCCGGTCTTCCGGCAAACCGCCCTTGAGGGGCAGGTAATTGGAGGCATGGTTGCTGGTAAAGTGCAGCGGATCCACATCCAGCAGTTCAATGAGTAGGCGACACTCTTCCAGAATATGCTCCGGGGTACACACGGTAAATCGCCCGGCGAGCACATCGTCCCCCAGAGGTGTGCCCTTGGCGGGGGCAAAGGTCATGGCGGACAGGTGGCGGGGCTTCATCTGGTTGATGATGTGGGCGCTTGCGCGCACATGCTCCTCCCAGTCCCCCTCCTGCCCGGTCAGGCCCAGAATGAGGATGGCCCACAGATCGATCCCGGCCTCCACCATCCGCTGACCGGCCTGGAGCATCTGCTGGGCGGTGCAGCCCTTGTTGATAGCGGTCAGCACCCGGTCGCTGCCGCTTTCCACGCCCAGATACGCCCGGGAAAGTCCGGCCGCGCGCAGCGCTTTCCACTCCTCCAGCGACTTGGCAAGGGTGCTTTTAGGTCCGGCGTAGGTGGTCACTTTCTGCAGGTTGGGAAAGGTGCGGTAGAGCTTTTCCAGTATCCGCAGCAGCTCATCCGTCTTCATGATGATCGCGTCCCCGTCCATGAGGAACACCCGTTCCAGCCCCGGACCGTAATAGTCCCGGGCCATATCGATGTCCTTCAGGATTTCCTCCACAGGACGAATGCGGAACTTCTTCTCCTTGTACATGGCGCAGAAGGTACATTTATTGTGGGAACAGCCGATGGTGCATTGGAGCAGATAGCTTTTCCATTCACCCGGCGGGCGGTACAAAAGATCGCTGTCGTATCGCATCGCATTCAGCCTTTCAAAATGTCTTCACAGGCGGCGCACATGGTGTCCATCTCCTCATCCGTGCCGATGGACACACGCAGGTACCGGTCAATACGCGGCTTGTTGAACCAGCGCACCAGCACGCCCCGGTCGCGCAGCCCCTGCTGCAGCTCTCCACCCGACTTGTTGGGGTGGGTGATGAAAATGAAGTTGGCGCTGGATTCGTGAACAAAGAAGCCCAGCTCCTGTAGCCGCTTCACTGTGCGCTCGCGGGTGCGCATGACCATGGTGCGGGTGCTCTCAAAATAGTCCACGTCCCGAATAGCGGCCTCACCGGCAGCCAGCGCCAGCCGGTCCAGCGGGTAGGAGTTAAAGGAATTCTTCACACAGTTCACACCGGCGATCAGGTCGGCATTTCCCAGGGCGTAGCCAATGCGCATACCGGCCAGCGACCGGGACTTGGACATGGTGCACACAACCACCAGATTGGGGTATTCGTTGATCAGTTCCACCGCGGACTCCGCGCCGAAATCGGCATAAGCCTCGTCCACCAGCACCACCACATCAGGGTTGGCGTCCAAAATGCGGCGAATGTCGGACAGGGGCAGGGTGCGCCCGGTGGGGGCGTTTGGGTTGCAGATGACTGCACCACCGTTCCCGCCCAGGAACTTGTCTACAGGCAGGGTGAAATCCTCGTTCAGAGGGACCTCCTCGTAGTCAAGGCCAAACAGCTGGGTATACACGGGATAAAAGCTGTAGGTAATGTCGGGAAAGACCACCTTTTTCCCGGGGGTGAAAAAGGCATAGAAGCACAGGCCCAGCACCTCGTCCGAGCCGTTGCCGCAGAACACCTGCTCGGGTGCAAGCCCGTGGTACTCGGCAATGGCCTGCCGCAGGGCGGTAGCCTCCGGGTCCGGGTACAGGCGCAGAGAACTCTCCTGCACCCCACGGATGGCCTCCACCACCTTGGGCGAGGGTGGGTAGGGGTTTTCGTTGGTGTTCAGCTTGACGAACACCCGGTCCTTGGGTTGCTCCCCCGGGGTATAGGGCACAAGGGTTTGGATGCGCTTGCTCCAGTATTTCTTCATCATTTGGACACCTCCGGGGCGGGAAGCCATTTCTTTATGCTCTTCTCCACCTTACTTCTGGGAAGCATCAGCTCGTGACCGCAGCCAAGGCAGCGCAGCTTGAAATCCATACCCACGCGCAGCACCAGCCAGCTGCGGCTGCCGCAAGGATGCTCCTTTTTCAGCTCCAGAACATCGTTGACATGAATATCCATGGCAGCCTCCCAAATCTGATTTTCCCTTATTATAATTGCCGTGCATTTTTCTGTCAATGAGGGGACCGCGTTCTTTTTTCTGCCCGGTTTTTTCCTGCAAATCGCGGGTGGAAGTTCTTGCAAGCAGCCGGGAAAAGAAGTATAATATTTTGTTGTTCCCATTCGCATTTTTTGAAAGGAGCACCCATGAAAAAGCTGTTTCGTTCTCTGACTGCTCTGCTGGTCTGTCTGAGCCTTGTTCTGCCCATTCACGCCCTGACTGTGGAGCAGGCAAAAGACCTGCTGGAGATCCATTATATCGACGACCTTCCCTCCGCCGCCTACGAGGCGCAAACGCTGGATGAGCTGATGGCTGCCCTGGACGACCCGTACACCGTTTATTTGTCTGCCGAGCAATATCAGCAGTTTCTGGGCAGCATCCACGACGAGAAAGCCATCGGCATCGGCGTTTCCATCCGGGAGGACCCAAGGGGCATGTTTATCGCCTCCGTTCTGGATAACACCCCGGCCGCTCAGGCCGGACTGAAGGCAGGCGACATCATCCTGTCCGCCAACGGAGTGAAACTGACCTCCACCCAGGTGGCCTCCGCACAGCTGTCGGGCGAGGAAGGCACCTCGGTCACCATCCGCGTATTGAAACAGGACGGCAGCGAAGTGGAACTGGAGCTGATCCGTCGCCCCTTTGCCGTCGCCACGACTGTGCGGTTTGGCACAACGGAAAACGGAAAGGCCGGGTACATTGTGTGCACCAGCTTCGGTAATGAGACCCCCGACCATTTTTCCCAGGCCATCCTGACCCACAACGATCAGGTCAACACCTGGATTATCGACCTGTCCGCCAATCCCGGCGGCACCTCCAATTCCGGCATGGAAAGCGCCGGTCGCTTCATCGGCAGCGGCGTGATGTACTATCTGCGGGACGGTCAGAACCAGTATCGTTACGGTTTTACCACCAGCGCCTGCCCCAAGATCACCGATCACCCGGCCATTGTCCTGCTGTCGGCCGACAGCGCCAGCAGTGCAGAGCTGTTCACCGCCGCCATTCGCGACCACAAAGTGGGCATCAGCATCGGGCAGCGCTCGTTTGGCAAGGGCATCGCCCAGGTGGTCTTTGACGAAACCTCCCACCCCGATCTGTTTGATGCAGACGCGCTGAAGGTGACCTCCTACCGTTTCTTCTCCCCTGACGGGGCCACCAACGACGGCATGGGCATCCTGCCCACCCTGCTGCTCTCCCCGGAGCACACCTATTCCGCCGCTCTTCTTTTGAGCACCGCCAAGCCCCACAGTGCTGTGGGCCACTTAAGGCTGAAGCTGGCCGACCAAACCTTTTACGTGGAGCTGAGCGAGGCTCTTAGCCCACAGCTGCGCTCTGCCTTCGTGGAATTGCTGGAGGCTCTCCCCCCCACGGCTGACCTGTGGGAGGACAATACCACCGACTGGTGGACTCCCACCACTCCCGCCGAAGTGGCCCAGCGCCACGGCCTGACGGAGTTTGTCCCCCGTACCTTCCGGGATCTGGAGGGTAGCCTTCATTCCGACGCAGTCAACACTCTGGCCGCATATGGTCTGGTGGGCGGCTATGGCGATGGCACGTTCCACCCCACTGCAACCATCACCCGGGCGGAGTTCTGTGCCATGCTTGTCAACATTCTCGCCCTGGATCTCCCCCCGGTGTCCTCCAGCCGCTTTTATGACGTAGGCACTTCCGACTGGTACGCTCCCGCGGTACATTCCATGGCGGAAAAAGGCTTCCTCTCCGGCTACAGCGACGGCTCTTTCCGGCCCAATGCCCCCCTCTCTCAGGAGGAGATGGTGAGCATTCTGGCCCGGGTCGCTCCCCACCTGAATATGTATGCCCATTACTACGATCTGGTGGGTCCGGCAGAGGGCGCTCTGGACGGTTTCTCCACCTACTCCGACTGGGCCAGGCGCAGCGCCTGGCTGCTGAGTACGTTTACAATGGACCTGTCCGGTCTGTCCCCCCAGGACACCACCTCCCGGGCTCTGGCCGCCGATCTGATCTGTCAGATGCTGACCGCCGGCCGCATTCTTTGGAACTGACTGCAACCACCCTGTGCTGAAAGGATGAAATGATATGACAAAAATTGACATTATCTCCGGCTTTCTGGGCGCCGGTAAGACCACGCTGATCAAAAAGCTGCTGCGGGAGTCCTTCTTCGGTGAAAAGCTGGTGCTCATCGAAAACGAATTCGGTGAGATCGGCATTGACGGCGGATTTCTCAAAGAGTCCGGTGTGCAGGTCACCGAGATGAACTCCGGCTGCATCTGCTGCTCGCTGGTGGGCGACTTCGGCACCGCCCTGAAGGAAGTGCTGGACACCTACTCCCCCGTCCGGATCATCATTGAGCCCTCCGGCGTGGGCAAGCTGTCCGACGTGATCGCCGCGGTGGAGCGGGTCAAGGACGAGGGCGCCCCCCTTGCTCTGAACAGCTTTGTCACCGTGGTAGACGCCATGAAGTGCAAGATCTACATGAAGAACTTCGGCGAGTTTTTCAACAATCAGGTGGAGCACGCCAGCGCCATTCTCCTCTCCCGCACCCAGAACGTGGACGAGAACAAGCTGCACACTGCCGTCAACCTGCTGCGCCAGCACAATGAAAAGGCCGCTATTCTCACCACCCCCTGGGACCAGCTGACCGGCGCACAGATCCTCGCCGCCATGGAGGGCGGACACGACCTGGCCCACGAACTGATGCACGAGATCGCCCATCACCACCACGAGCGCGATGAGCATTGTGACTGTGGCTGTCACGACCACGATCACCACCATGAGCACGAGCACCACCATCACGAGCATGGCGAGCATTGCGACTGCGGCTGCCATGACCATGACCATGACCATCATCACGAGCACGATGAGCATTGTGACTGCGGCTGCCATGAGCATCATCATGAGCATCACCACGAAGAAGATGCCTGCACCGCCTGCCACGTGCACCAGCATCACCACCACGCGGACGAGGTGTTCACCTCCTGGGGCCGTGAAACACCCAATAAGTACACCCGGGAGGATCTGCAGGAGATCCTGTCCACCCTGGCCATGACTGAAGATTGCGGCACGATCCTGCGCGCCAAGGGCATGGTCCCCTGCGCCGACTGCAGCCACTGGCTGCATTTTGACCTGGTTCCCGGCGAATTTGAGATCCGGGAGGGCGGCGCGGAGTACACCGGCCGTCTTTGCGTCATCGGTTCCGGACTGAAGGAAGAAAAACTGGCAAAGCTGTTTGCCCTGTAAGGAGGCATAGCCATGAGCGAGGCATCGGTGGCCATCTATCTGGTCAACGGTTTTCTGGACAGCGGCAAGACCACGCTGCTGCGGGACACCATGAATATGGATTACTTCAACGACGGTCAGCGCACGGTTTTGCTGCGGTGCGAGGACGGTGAATGCGAGTATGACGACGACTTTCTTGCCGCCCACAACACCGTTCTGGTCAGCGTGGAGGACGAAGAACAGCTCAGCCCCGAGTTTTTCAGCAAACTGAAAGGACTGCATAAGCCGGAGCGAGTGCTGGTGGAGTACAACGGCATGTGGCCCATGGAGACCATCCTGTCTGCCCGCCTGCCCCGTGACTGGGGCATCTTCCAGATCATTACCGTCATTGACGGCACCACCTTTGATCTGTATCTGAACAACATGCAGTCCAAAATCGTGGACATGGTATCTGAGGCGGATATGATCCTCTTTAATCGCTGCACCAACCAGCAGCCCCTGGCGGGCTGGAAGCGTTCTGTCCGGGCGGTCAACCGCATGGCGGAGATCGTATTTGAAGATGTCAAGGGCATGGAGCTGGAGGTGCAGGACATCCTCCCCTACTCTCTGGACGAGCCCTCCATTACGCTGGATGACACCGACTACGGCATCTGGTATCTGGACATTCAGGAACATCCGGAGCGCTATGTGGGCAAGACCATCACATACAAGGCCCAGGCCATGACCAACCCCAAACTGCCCAAGGGAACCTTTGTCCCCGGCCGCAACGCCATGACCTGCTGTGCCGACGATATCCGTTTCTTTGGATTTCTGTGCAAGTGGCCGGGGGTCAAGCAGTTGCGCACCGGCGAATGGGTCTATGTCACCGCCGAGATCCGCTGGGAGCACTCCCCCGTCTATGAGGACCAGGGCGTGGTGCTCTATGCCCGGTCGGTGGAACCCGGTCTGCGGCCGGAGGATCCCTTGGTCTACTTCCGCTGAGGTACGATCATGGGTGATTTGATCGAACTGTTTTCCCACCGTCCGGACAAGGACGAACTTCTGGCCCGTCTGGACGAGCTGCGCACCATGATCGAGGAATTGGACATGCAGGAGCCCGAGGATATGAACAGCGAGGAATACGAGCTGTGGGGTCAGACACACGAGGATCTGGAGGATCAGATCGACGATATTCTGGATCTTCTGGACGAGGATGAATAATCCCTTTTCAAAAATGCAAAGAACGGCTGTCCGGTCAAATCCGGACAGCCGTTTTCCGTTGTATAACGGCAACCACGGGCTATGCCCGTGGCTCCCAAAAGGCTATGCCTATGAGAAGTCCCGCCGCAGCGGGAGCCTCCCTCTGATGAGGGAGGTGGCACGGCGTAAGCCGTGACGGAGGGAGAGAAAACGTGGAGGCTGTTTCTCTCCCCCAGTCTCGCACAAGTGCTCGACAGCCCCCTCGTCAGAGGGGGCCAGTCAGGACCACCCGTATAACGGGTGGTCCTGACTACTGTTCACATACCTGCATGATCTTATCCGCAGCACCTTTGGCACCGGAGCATTGCTTGAAACCTTCTCCAATGGCTGCCGCGTTATTCCTATAGGCGCTGTCAGTCAGCACCCTGTTGATTCCGTCCAAAACGGACGGTGCATCGGTTTTACTCAGCTTCACGCCGGCGCCCAGCTGGAGCACTCGCTGTGCCACGCCCCCTTGCTCCGCAGTTTGGGGTAGCATAACAAGGGGTACGCCAAAGTACAAACTTTCGCTGACGCTGTTCATGCCGCAGTGGGATATGAACACGTCCGTGTGCTGAAGGACCGCGATTTGATCTACGTGAGAAAAAACGGATACATTTTCCGGCAGCGCGCCGAATTCTTCCATGGATACCAGATTGCCCACCGACAGAACCACCTGATAGGGCGTGTCTGCCAATGCGGAAATACAGTTCTTATACAGCGGCATCAGGTCGTTGTTGACCGTTCCCATGGAAATATAGACAAGGATATCTTTTGTTTTCTCAAACACCCCTTCCGCCGGGCGGACGGAAGGCCCCACAAAGGCAAACTTGTCGGAAAAGGTATCCGAAGCAGGCTGAAATTCGGGAGAAGTATATACGATAGTATGAGCCTTGTCGTCGCTGCCGATAAGATCAAGAACGCTTTTCACCTGATACCCTTTGTCCTGCAGCCGCTTGATCTGCTTTGACGTCTTGGGGATCGACAGGATCATGTTCAACAGATCTCCCGCGCCCTGTTTCATGATTTTGGCCGAATGCTGATTGAACGCAAAGGTCGTGGTGGAACAGACAAAGGGGATGCCTAACTTCAGCGCAACCGCCTTGCCCCACGCGGCCATGGAGTCGGCTACAATACAATCCGGCTGCAGCCGCTGCATATCGGCGCAGACCTTGTCATCCAGCGCAAGGGTGGTATCCACCAGTATCTTGGTAGAAAAGGCCAGATTCTTTCCAATGCGCGCAGCATCTTTGGGGGACAGTTTTTGCTCCATGTCATAGCCATCACAGGAGATAAATGTGGCACCCGCCGCTTCGATTTTGTCCCGCAGCATATTATAAGAGTAGTACCACACCTGATGTCCCCGGGCGATCAGTTCCCGGACCACACCTAATGTCGGGTTAGTATGTCCGTGCGCCGGGATGCAAAAGAACACAATTTTGCTCACAGTGTCCCCTCCCCTTTTATTCCGTTATATCCGCCAAAATTCTTGCAATGAATTCGTTCTGCATGTCTTTGGGTGGAATAGCCAGACCTCTTTTCTCATCCCCAAGGACCAAAATCTCGTTTCCCGGCTGCAGGTCGAACAACTCTCTGGCCTCTTTGGGAATGACAAACTGGCCCTTCTCCCCTATTTTGACCACCCATGCATACTTTCCCTTTTCCGCTTTCATATGCTCACCTCACAGTATGATTAGTATGATTAATCGTACCTCAATGAAAGGCAGTTGTCAAGAAGAAAACGCGCCCGAGCCAAAT
>JAZNMM010000013.1:0-12826 GCA_045579605.1 Lawsonibacter sp. | reverse complement strand
CGTCCATGCGCGGCACTCGTCCTCGCCGCTGGTCAGGAAGGAGATCAGACCCAGCAGAGCGTAGCTGGCCTTGATGAGCCGATCCAGCCCCGACTCGGTAATGCCCAGCTCCTCCAGGAACATGGCCTTTTCCTCGCCGTCCAGCTCGGCGATCTCGGACTCCAGCTTGGCGCACACGGGAATGACCTGCGCCCCCTCTTTGACGGCCAGATCGGCCACCTGATTGTAATAGCCGACGTTTTTGTAATCGGCAAAGCCGTCCTCGTCCAGATTGGCGGCGTAGATGATGGGCTTGAGACTCAGCAGCTCGCTGGTGGCCAGAATGGCCTTGTCCTCGTCATCGCACTCAAAGGAGCGGGCCGAATTGCCGTCGTTGAGCCAGTCCTTCAACGCGGAGAACACTTCCACCTCATGCAGGAACTTCTTATCGGCCTTGGCGGCCTTCTGCGCCTTGTCGATGCGCCGCTCCACCATTTCCACGTCGGCCATGATCAGCTCAATGTCGATGATGCCGATGTCACGCAGGGGATCGGTGGAGCCTTCCACATGGATGACATTTTCATCGTCAAAACAGCGCACCACATGCACGATGGCGGCGCACTCACGGATGTTGGCCAAAAACTTGTTGCCCAGGCCCTCGCCCTTGGAAGCGCCCTTGACCAGACCGGCGATGTCCACGAACTCCACCACGGCGGGGGTGGTCTTCTTGGGGTTGTACATCTCGGTCAGCTTGTCCAGCCGGGAATCAGGCACAGCCACCACGCCCACGTTGGGGTCGATGGTGCAGAAGGGGTAGTTGGCGCTCTCAGCCCCGGCGTTGGTAATGGCGTTGAACAGGGTGCTCTTGCCCACGTTGGGCAGACCCACGATACCTAATTTCATAAAAGCAACTCTCCTTGCTGTTATTTTCAGCACAACATTTTATCATTCTCCGGCCTAAAACGCAAGGGGGAGGGACAGTATTTTGCCGCAGGGGGTTGCATCGAGGCGAAATCTTGCTATAATGTGGATACTCTTCCGAAGCAGAGGTGTATCCATGAACCGAACCACCATCCACACAGCCCGGCTGTCCATCATCGTTTCCATGCTGATTTTCGGCACCATCGGCATTTTTGTCCGCCATGTGCCTCTGCCCTCCAGCGTCATCGCACTGGTGCGGGGTGTGGTGGGCACGCTGTTTCTGCTGGTGTTCAGCCGCCTGCGGAAAACCCCTCTGGACGGCGCGGCCATCCGCAGGAATCTGGGGATGCTGGCCCTGTCGGGTGCGTTTATCGGTTTTAACTGGATTTTGCTGTTTGAGGCCTATCGCTACACCACCGTGGCTACCGCCACCCTGTGCTACTATCTGGCCCCGGTGTTTGTCATTGTGGCCTCTCCCATCCTGTTCCGGGAACGGCTCACCCTGCGCAAGGGTATCTGTGTGGCGGTCGCTCTGACCGGCATGGTGTTTGTGTCCGGGGTGACGCAGACGGGCATCTCCGGCTCGGGGGAGATTTGGGGCATCCTGTTCGGCGTGGGTGCGGCGGTGCTCTATGCCTCGGTGGTGCTTATGAACAAGAAGCTCACGCAGGTCCCGGGCTTTGAGCGCACCGTCGTCCAGCTGGGCGCGGCGGCGCTCTCCCTGACACCCTATGTGCTGGCGACCCAATGGGGAACGCCCATGGACCTGTCCGGGCCGGTCATCCCTCTTTTGCTGGTGCTGGGTATCGTGCACACGGGTGTTGCTTATGTGCTGTATTTTGGGGCCATCAAGGAACTGCCCGCCCAGACCTCGGCTCTGCTGAGCTACATCGACCCGGTATCCGCCATCATTCTGTCCGCGGTCTTTCTGCAGGAGGGCCTGACCCCTGCTGGTTTGGTGGGGGCGGTGCTGGTGCTGGGGGCGACCTTGCTGAGCGAACTGTCCTTGCCCCACAAAAGCAAATAAACAACAAACGGCCCCGCCGGCCGGCGAGGCGGTTTTCGTTATGTGAGCTTGCCAAGGAGGACATTGTCCCGCACTTGCTCCAACAGAACATCCCGCACCTGATTGTGCAGGTTTTCTCCCCTGACGGCCACGGGGATATAGTTGGGGGTATAGCCGTGCCACAGGCCGTCCTTTTCTTCTTCCAAGAGGACGGGGAGGGACTGGCCCACAAATTGAGCCAGATAATCCTGCTCCATCTGTGCCGCAATTTCTGCCGCGCGGTGGGCGCGCGCCTCTTTCACGGCGTTGAGCACCTGCCCGGGCATGGCGGCGGCGGGGGTGCCGGGGCGCTTGGAATAGGGGAACACGTGCATGGCGGTAAAGGCGCATTTTCGGATAAAGTCCAGTGTCTGCCCGAATTCCTCCTCTGTCTCCCCGGGAAAGCCCACAATCAGGTCGGTGGTGATGGCGGGCCGGTCAAAGTGCCGGCGCAGAAGGTCCACGGATTCAAAGTAGCGGGCCGTGTCATACTTGCGATTCATGCGGGCAAGTACGCTGTCACAGCCGGACTGCATGGACAGGTGGAAGTGGGGGCACAGGTTGGGCAGGCTTGCCGAGCGCAGGCAGAACTCCTCCGTAATGGTCCGCGGCTCCAGCGAGCCCAGACGGATGCGGCAGTGGGGCGCGGCGGCGCACACCGCTTCCACAAGGTCGATGAGGCAGGTGCCGTTGCGCAGATCCTGACCCCAGGAGGAGATCTCGATGCCGGTGAGGACGATCTCCCGATAACCCTGCTGAGCCAGCGCTTTCGTCTGCTCCACCGCCTCGTTCAGCGGGAGAGAACGGATGCGGCCCCGGGCGTAGGGGATGATGCAGTAGGAGCAGAAGTTGACACAGCCGTCCTCCACCTTCAGCATGGCCCGGGTGCGGCCCTCCAGTCCGCCGGCGGGGAGCACCTCGAAGCTCAGTCGCTTCATGGCATCATCCACAGCGGTGATGGGGCGGCGTTCCCGAACGGCCTGCTCGGTCAGCTCCACGAAGCCCAGTCGGTCGCCGGTGCCCGACACCAGATCCACGCCCAGTCCGTCCATATCTCCGGGGTGGGTCTGGGGATAACAGCCGCACACGGCGATGACGGCATCGGGTGCGGTCTTTCTGGCTCGGCGAATGATCTGCCGGGATTTTTTGTCGCTCACGGCGGTTACTGTGCAGGTGTTGATGATGTAGGCGTCCGCCTCCCCCTCAAAGGGGACGACGGTGTGGCCACGCTGAGCGAACAGCTGCTCCAGCGCCTGGGTCTCGTACTGATTGACCTTACAGCCCAGGGTGTAAAACGCGATTTTCATGCAGTCAGTGGTTTGCGACATCATGCTGAGGTACGATGGCCAGCACCACCAGCTCCTCGTCCGTGTCGTTGATCAGGCTGTGGGCATGACCCATGGGGCAGTAGTGACAGTCACCGGGCTGCAGAGGCAGATATTCTCCGTTGTAAAGGATCTTGCCCGTGCCGGACAGAATGTAGATCATCTCGCTGTTGCCCTCGTGGGTGTGCAGACCCAGATGGCTGTGGGGCTGCAGCCGGCCGCGCATGATCTTGCACCTGCCGTCGTCAAAAACTTTGGGAATAAATGTGCCTTCACCGCCCTTGAAATTTTCCAGAACGGTGTCGTTGATTTGGTCAAAGTTGATCAGCATATCGTGTTCCTCCTTGTTGGGTGAGCCCCAGTTTACAGATAAGACCATTATAAGAGAAAGCCCACCCGCGGTCAAGAGTTCCAAGGGGGGCAAAAATTCTGCCAAATTCGAGCTTTCCGGTTGACGCAGAGGGAAAAGAAAGCTAAAATAAAAACATAATAGCGTATTGTGCCGTTTGGCATACAGCATATAAGAACGGAGGAACCACCTATGGAGAACGATTGGCGCAACGAGCAGATCCGTTGTGAGTACTGCGGTGAAAATTACGCCGCGACCTATAAGCGCTGTCCTTTCTGTGACGGACGGGGCGAGCCCGAGGAGGACGAACTGCAGGAGGAGCGCTACAGTCGCTCCCGCAGCCGTTCCCGCAGAGGCGGCCGTCGTGCCGCCAAAACCAACCGCAGAGGTGGCGGCTACGGCCGGCATATCAACCCGGTGCAGGTGATCGGCCTGATTTTGTCCATGATCCTTGTGGCGGCGGCGGTGTATATTCTCTTCACCATCATCAGCCCCCTGCTGGCGGGCAAACAGCCCCCTGTGCAGTCCGGCAACGTCAGTCAGTCCCAGATGGGTGGAAGCGTTTCCGCCTCCGGCGATGTGAGCCAGCCGGGTGTGTCCACCTCTGAACCCGATGTGTCTGAGCCCAACGTGGATCCCGTGGTGCCGGAAGGACCCACCGCCTTTACCGCCACCGGCATTACCATCAACGTCAGCGACTTCACCCTCAAGCCGGATGAGACCTATCGCATTCGTGCCACTCTGGAGCCCCAGGGCTGTACCGACCCCATCACCTGGACCAGCAGCAACGAGTCTGCGGCCATCGTGGGGGCAGACGGCTCGGTGAGCAATGTGAATACCGGCGCATCCACCATCAAGCTCACGGTGACCGCCACGGTGGGCAACGTGTCCACCACCACCATTGTGCGCTGCCGGGGCGGCAGCACGGGTACGGCGGGCAGCACCGCCACCGGCACCACGCCGGTGACCCCCACCGTTCCCACCACCCCCGCCCCCCCCACCACGCTTGATACCCCTTCCACCGGTCCCGTGGCCAGCGTGCCCGCGGGCAAGGAAGCGGTCATCACGGAAAGCGGTGTGCGCATCCGTTCCGGCGCCGGCACGGAGCATGCCGCTCAGGTCACCGCCCGTCAGGGCGCTGTGGTCACCGTACTGGAGGACTGCGGCAACGGCTGGTATAAGATCCAGTACATCGGCAATGCCAGCACCAAGCAGGTGGGCTACATTTCCGGTGCATATCTCAAGCAAAAGTAAATCAAGGCGTCAAACGGCGGGTCATTTCGACCCGCCGTTTTTGCGTGTCCACCGCCTTTTGTGTTGCATTTCCCACCGGATTGGGGTATCATGACATCAGAATAAAACGGAGGCGAATGCCATGAAGGACGGTTTTGTCAAAGTAGCGGCCGGAACCCCCCGGATCCGGGTGGCCGACTGCCATTATAATGCCGAACAGATCTTCACCCTTATGCGGGAGGCGGATCAGCAGGGCGTGCGGGTGTTGTGCCTGCCCGAGCTGTGTCTGACCGGTGCCACCTGCGGCGACCTGTTCCTCCACGATACGCTGCTGGACGGGGCTGCAGACGCCCTTGCCACTGTGCTGGAGGCCACCCGGTCTCTGGACATGCTCACGGTGCTGGGCCTGCCCGTGCGTGGGCTGGACGCGCGGGTGCACAACTGTGCCGCCGTGCTCCACAAGGGCCAGCTGCTGGGCCTTGCGGCAAAAAGCCACATTCCCCAGGGCCAGAGCCGCTGGTTCTGCGCCCCCGACACGTCTGCGCTGTGTGAACTTTTGGGCCGGACATACACGCTGGCCAACCGTGTGGTGTTTGCCTGTGCCGCCCTGCCCCAGCTGACCATTGGTGTGGAGGTGGGTGAGGACGCCCTTGCCCCCGTGCCGCCCTCCGTGCAGCTGACCTGTGATGGCAGCGCCATGGTGATGCTCCATCCGTGCGCCCAGTGCGAGGTGGTGGGCAGCGCCGATTACCGACGGTCTATGCTTGCTGCCCAGTCCGCCCGGCTGGCCTGCGCCTATGTGAGCGCCGGAGCGGGGGAGGGCGAGTCCACCACCGATTTGGTCTTTGCCGGACACAGTCTGATCACCGAGAACGGCGCGGTGCTGGCCGAGCGGCGCTTTGCCACCGGACTGACCGTGTCTGAAGTGGACGTGGCCCGGCTGGCCTGCCAGCGGCGGCGCACCTGCGTGGCCGGTGGGGCGGAAAAGGCGGACATTGAGCGCAAAGTCTTTGATATGAAGCTGGGCACCACCCGGCTCACCCGGCACATTTCCCCCATGCCCTTTGTCCCCGAGGATGAGGGGGAGCGGGAGCAGCGGTGCAACGAAATCCTGTGCCTTGCGGCGTTGGGGCTGAAAAAGCGGTTGGAGCACACGGGCGCCAAAACGGCGGTGGTGGGTCTGTCCGGCGGGCTGGATTCCACCCTTGCCATTCTGGTGGCGGCGCTGGCTATGAAGATGCTGGGCCGTCCGGCCAGCGATATCCTTGCGGTGACCATGCCCTGCTTCGGTACCACCGACCGCACCCGGGACAATGCCGTGGAACTGGCCGGTCGGCTGGGCGCTACCCTCAAGCGTATCGACATCGGCCAGGCGGTGGAGCAGCACTTTAAGGACATCGGCCAGCCCATGGACCGGCACGATGTTACCTTTGAAAACGGACAGGCCCGGGAGCGTACCCAGGTGCTTATGGACGTGGCCAACCAGTGCGGTGGTCTGGTGGTGGGCACGGGCGATCTCAGCGAGCTGGCCCTTGGCTGGGCCACCTATAACGGGGACCATATGTCCATGTACGGGGTCAATGCGTCCATTCCCAAAACGCTGGTGCGCCATCTGGTGCGCTTTGTGGCCGGGGATAAGGAGCAGGAGGACGGACGGCTGTCCGCCGTGCTGGAGGACATTCTGGACACCCCCGTCTCCCCGGAGCTGTTGCCCGCCGTGGGCGGCACCATCAGCCAGAAAACGGAGGATCTGGTGGGCCCCTACGAGCTGCATGACTTCTTCCTGTATTATATCCTGCGCTGGGGCTTTGCTCCGGGCAAGGTGTACCGGCTGGCCCAGTATGCGCTGGGGCGGCAGTATGACAAACAGACCATTCTCAAGTGGCTGAAAACCTTCTACCGCCGCTTCTTTGCCCAGCAGTTCATACGCTCCTGCCTGCCCGACGGGCCCAAGGTGGGCAGCGTGACCCTGTCCCCCCGGGGCGACTGGTCCATGCCCAGCGATGCGGTGGCCGCCCTGTGGCTGGACGAGCTGGAGCAGCTCAAGTGAGGTCCTGCCGCTCATGAACATTTATCTGGATCTATTTTTCACCTTTGCCAGAGTGGGTGTGTGCACCTTTGGCGGGGGCTATGCCATGCTACCCATCCTCCAGCGTGAGGTGGTGGAGAAAAAGGGCTGGGCCACCGACGAGGAACTGGCCGACTACTTTGCCATCGGTCAGTGCACTCCCGGCGTGATCGCGGTGAACACCGCCACCTTTGTTGGCTATAAGTACAAGGGCGTGTTGGGCGGTATTACCACCACGCTGGGCGTGGTCTTTCCCTCGGTGGTCATCATCGCCGCCATCGCCGCCTTTTTAAGCAGTTTTGCGGACATCCCTCTGGTGGCGCACGCTCTGGCCGGTGTGAATGCCTGTGTGGTGGCTATGATCGCCTCCAGCGTCATCAAGCTGGGCAAGTCCAGTCTGAAGGATGGCATTACCGTGGGCATCTTCCTTGTGGTGCTTGCCCTGTCGCTGGCACTCCGGCTGTCCCCGGTGGCCCTTGTGGTGGGCGCGGGGCTGGCGGGCTGGGCGGCGCGCCGTTGGTTTGGCGGAAAGGCGGGTGAGGGCAAGTGATCTTCCTGCGCCTGTTCTTCGAATTTTTCAAAGTAGGTCTGTTTTCGGTGGGCGGCGGACTGGCCACCATCCCCTTTTTGCAGGACATGGGGGCGGCTACCGGCTGGTTCACCGATGCGGACCTGACCACCATGATCGCCGTGGCGGAATCCACTCCCGGCCCTATCGGCGTGAACATGGCCACCTATGTGGGCTTTACCACGGCGGGGGGCGGCGGCAGCGTGGTGGCCACGTTGGGTTTGATCACCCCGTCTGTTCTGGTTATTTTGATCATCGCGGGCTTCCTGCAGAAGTTCCGCGCCTCCAAAACGGTAAACGACGTATTTTACGGCCTGCGCCCGGCTTCCACCGCGCTGGTGGCGGCGGCGGGACTGCGGGTGGCGGTGGCCATCTACTTCACCGCTGCTGCGGGCGGCTGGCAGGTAAACTGGTTGTCTGTGGCCATTGGTGTGGCTGTGTTTGCGGCCATGCAAACAAAGAAGCTGGGCAAGCTCCACCCCATCGTGTTCATCGGCCTTGGGGCTGTGGCGGGGGCGGTGCTCCAACTGTAAACAAAGGCGGCTGTTCAGTCTGAACAGCCTCCTTTTTGTGTTATTCTGCGTTTTTATCGATCCACTCGGGAATAAACTTGGAATAGACGATTTTCTGTTCACTGTACAGGCCGGAATAGCCCGACAGGGTGTAGGACACCCCACAGCACAGGGCGAACAGGGCAAGTCCTTCTCCGCCGAACAGTTCGTAAGCCAGCAGCAGGGAGGAGATGGGGCAGTTGGTCGCACCGCAGAACACCGCGGCCATGCCCAGCGCTCCGCCAAAGGAGGTGGTCAGACCCAGCATGGGGCCCGCCACGCTGCCAAAGGTGGCTCCGGTGAACAGCACGGGCACGATCTCACCCCCGCGGAAACCCGCGCCCAGCGTCAGGGCGGTAAACAGGATCTTCAGCAGGAATGCCTCGGGGCGAGCGCCGTCGGCCAGGGCGGCGGTGATGACCTGTCCGCCTGCGCCGTTGTAGTCCTGGCTGCCTACCAGGGCGGTGAGGGCCAGCACAAGGCAGCCGCCCAGCGCCGCGCGCAGTATGGGCTTTTTGGTCACCCGTTCGTACAGGTGGGGCGCGGTGTGCATGGCCTTGCAGAACAACACGGACAGCACCGCGCACAGCACGCCAAGCGCCGCTGTTTGGGTCATGGACAGGGCACTGAGCTCCGGGATACCGGTGACGGTATACTTCTCGGCGTGTACGCCCAGCAGGCGGGCAATGTTCAGCGCGGTCAGCGAGCTGAGCAGGCAGGGGACCAGTGCCGCGTAGTACAGCACGCCCACGCTGGTCACCTCCATGGCAAACAGGGCGGCGGTCAGGGGCGTGCCGAACAGGGCGGAGAAGGCGGCGGACATACCGCACATGACCAGAATGCGCTGTTCCTTTTCATTCAGCCGCAGGCCTTTACCTATGCTGTCGGAGATGGAGCCGCCCAGCTGCAGCGCCGCGCCCTCCCGTCCGGCGGAGCCGCCCACCAGATGGGTGACAACGGTGGACACAAAGATGAGGGGAGCGGTGCGCAGGCGCATAGGACGGGCGCTGCGCACTGCCACCAGCACCAGATTGGTGCCCCGGTCCTTTTCCATGCCGCAGATTCGGTACAACCACACGATCAGCGCGCCCGCCACCGGCAGCAGCAGAAGCAACCAGGGGTGAGCAAAGCGCAGCCCGGTGGCCAGATCGATGCTGTGGTGGAAGGCCACACCCACCAGACTGAGTATGGCACCTACCGCCACCGAGAGGACCAGCCGCCGGAGCAGTCCGGGCAAGGGGGACAGCACCTGCGCAAAATATTTCTTTTTTGGTATCCGAGTCATAGGAAGACCTCCTGAACGCCCAGCCGCGGGCGCAGCATCCAACCGGGCCATTATACCACGTTGCCAGAAAATGTCCATATTTGCTTTTTTACGGTTCTTGTGCTATGATAGAGAAAATTCCCCGGAAAACTGCACAAAGTGCAAACAATAAAAGGAGTGATCTGTGTGCCGGCGGACCCCCATTTATGGCAGATCCTGTTTGGTGTCAGTGTTTTGATCAATATTGTGGTGCTGGTTCTCCCCCTGCTGCGCCACCTGCGCGTCCGGGAGGAGGTATCCCAGGACGGCATTATGGCTCTGGTGGAGGAAGGCGAGGAGTCCGGTGCCATCGAGGCCAGCGAGAAGGAACTCATTGAGAACATCTTTGAGCTCAACGACACCACCGCCCGGGACGTGATGACTCATCGTACCGATATGGTCATCCTCTCTCTGGAAGACAGCCACGAGCAGATCGTGCAGCGCATCCGCCAGTCGGGCCTGTCCCGGTTCCCCGTGTGCCGGGAGCAGGCGGACGATGTGGTGGGCATCCTCACCGCCCGGGGCTACCTGCTCAACGCCTGCCTGGAGCAGCCGCTGCCCCTGGAACAGCTGCTGCGCCCGGTCTATTTTGTGCCGGAAACGGTGCGGGCGGACACGCTGCTGCGGGATATGCAAAGCCGCAAGACCCATATGGCGCTGGTGGTGGACGAGTACGGCGGTATCAGCGGACTTGTCACCATGGAGGACCTGCTGGAGGAGATCGTGGGCAACATCTACGATGAGTTCGACCCTCAGGAGCAGCAGCGTATCATTCGGCTGGAGGACAACCTGTGGCGGGTGTCCGGCGCGGCAGAGCTGGAGGAGCTGGCCCGGGAACTGGAAATGGAGCTTCCTGAAGATGAGGAGGACGAGCGGGATTACGATACGCTGGGCGGACTGATTTTTGCCCAGCTGCCCGTTATACCCGAGGACGGCAGCCAGCCGGAGGTGGAGGCCTTTGGTCTGCGCGTGCGGGTGGAGTCCATCTGCGAGCGCCGTGTGGAATGGGCGCTGGTGGAAAAGCAGACGGCGGCTGTGGAAGAATAATAATACATGCGCGGGGCTGCCTTGGCAGCCCCGCGTTTGCGCAAAGGAGCAAAACCGTGATCAAGGCGATCTTTTTTGATGTGGACGGAACGCTGGTAGATCCTGCGACCCACTGCATTCCTCAAAATACGCTGGACACCCTGCACGCTCTGCGGGCCAGGGGTCTGCGGCTGTTTGTGGCCACCGGGCGGCACATGTCCATGCTGGACGATGTGCGTGCCCAGTTTGACTTTGACGGGTACATCACCGTCAGCGGGCAGTTCTGCCTGTGCGGGGGCAGGGTGGTGCACAGCAACCCTATCCCCCGGCAGGGGATGGAAGAGATGGTGCGCGCCATGGAGGAGCACGGCTTTTCCGGCATGTTTTTGGAGGGAGAGGGGTGCTGGCTCAACCTACAAGATGGGATGGCCCGGCAATTCCTGCAGGATTTTCAGGTGAAAACGCCCCCTGTTCTTCCCCTGAGCCGGGCACTGGAGCAGCCGGTGTATCAGGTCATCACCATGCTCTCCCCTCAGGAGGAATGGAAGCTGCTGGAACGGGCCGGGCACCTGCGGTGCGTGCGCTGGTATCACGGCTTTACCGATGCCATGCCCCCGGACGGAGGGAAGGACGTGGGCATCCGCGCGGTGCTGGACTGGGCGGGGATCGCCCCGGAGCAGGCTATGGCCTTTGGTGATGGGGAAAACGATCTGACCATGTTTGACTGTGTGGCCATCGGCGTTGCCATGGGCAACGCCAACCCCGCGGTAAAGGCTGCGGCAGATCATGTCACCGCCCGGGTGGATGAAGACGGGATCACCGCCGCGGCGCGGCACTTTGGACTGCTGTAAGCAAATGGGCGCCATGGTTTTATTTACAAAATAGTATAGATTTTACCCGGTGCAGCGTGTAGAATGAAAGTGGAACTATCCCCTGTTTGAACGGAAGGAGGACGCGTATGAAACTGACGTTTTTCGGCGCCGCCCATGCGGTTACGGGCAGCTGCCATTGCCTGGAGGTCAACGGGAAGAAGATCCTCATCGACTGCGGTCTGCAGCAGGGCAGGGACGAGTTTGACAACAACCGGCTGGACTTTGCGCCGGGCTACATTGACCATGTGATCGTCACCCACGCCCACATCGACCATTCCGGCCGGGTCCCCCTGCTGGTGAAGCTGGGCTATCAGGGACAGATCCACACCACCCGGCTGACCGCCCGCCTGCTGAGCATCATGCTGCGGGACAGTGCCCACATTCAGGAGAGTGAGGCGGAGTGGCAGTCCCGCAAGGGCAGCCGTGCCGGACGGGAGCCGGTGGAGCCGCTGTACACGCTGGCCGACGCGGAGCAGACCCTGCAGCAGCTGGCTGTGGCCGAATACGGGCAGACCTTCCAGCTGTGCGATGGAGTGCAGGTGCGCTTTACCGACGCAGGACACCTGCTTGGCTCGGCCTGTGTGGAGATCTGGGCCACCGAGGGCGGAGTGATGAAAAAACTGGTCTTTTCCGGGGACATCGGCAACGTGGACCAGCCGGTCATTCGCGACCCCCAGCCGGTGGAGCAGGCGGATTACGTGATCATGGAATCCACTTACGGCGACCGGGATCACGAGCCGCCGGAGAGCTATACCCACGCTCTGGCCCAGCTCATTGACGAGACCTTTGCCCGGGGCGGGAATGTGATCATTCCCTCCTTTGCGGTGGGCCGCACCCAGGAGCTGCTCTACTTTATCCGGGAGATCAAGAGTGCCGGGCTGGTGCGCTCCTGCCCGGACTTCACCGTCTGCGTGGATAGTCCGTTGGCAGCGGAAGCCACTCGGGTGTATGCTGGTGACCTGCGGGGCTATTTGGATGAGGAGGCCATTGCGCTGGTGCAGGGGGGAGAGGACCTGTTCACCTTCCCCGGCCTGAAGCTGGTGCACACCAGCGAGGAGTCCAGACAGCTGAACATGGACAAGACCTCCAAGGTCATTATCTCCGCGTCCGGTATGTGTGATGCCGGCCGCATCCGCCACCACCTCAAGCACAACCTGTGGCGGCCCGAGTGCGCCGTGGTCTTTGTGGGATTTCAGGGCGAGGGCACGCTGGGACGCCGTCTGCTGGACGGGGCGGCCAGCGTGAAGCTGTTCGGGGAGGAGATCTCGGTGAAGGCCCGCATTGTCAACTTCAAGGGGCTGTCCTCCCATGCCGACCGCACCCATCTGATCGCATGGGCGCAGCAGTTTGCCCCCGCACCGGAGCACATCTTTGTGGTGCACGGGGACAGCGAGGTGACCGAGTATTTTGCTCAGATGCTGCGCCAGCTGGGCCTGTCCGCCCACGCCCCCCTGTACGAGGAAGTGTATGACCTGAGTACCAACACCATGCTGGCGCCGGGTATCGTGCGGGAGAACAAGCGCGTTTCCGGCGGCGCGTCTGCGCCTTCGCCGGCCTTCCGGAGGCTGGAGGAAATGGGCAATCTG
>JAZNMM010000012.1:0-8441 GCA_045579605.1 Lawsonibacter sp. | reverse complement strand
AATTCCGACACGCTGTAGGGGTGCCCCAAACAAGAAAAAGGCGGCTGACCCATGGGGTCACCCGCTTTTTTTGTGCTCAGAGATAGAATCGGTGGCATCCGATGGTGGTGTAGTAGGTGCAATTGTCCACGATCCAGGTGCCGGGGGACAGGGCGGGCGCAAAGAAGAACAGGCAGTCGCCCACCACACTTGCCCCCTCCAGACACAGCTTGGCGGCGGTGACGGACAGGGGGTAGGGCTCATCGTGGATGGTGCCGTTTTCCACCGGCTCAAACTGACCGGGCTGGAAGATGACACCGTACAGGGTGTCGGGGAAGCGGTGGCTGGCCATGCGATTGAGCACCACGTTGCCCACGGCGATTTGGCCCTCCAGTGGCTCGCCCCGGCTTTCGGCGGAGATGACCCGGGACAGCCAGTACAGGGTGTCCGGGTCGTAGTGGCTGTCGGCGTGCTCCGGGATGCGGGGCGCTCCCGTGAGCAGAACGGTAAAACTGTCCCCGTCCCAGCCAAGGTCAAGACCGAAAATCTGGGCCAGGGTCCGGGCCGGGAGCAGGGTGCGGCCTTGTGCCAGTCGCACCCCGCCCGGCACATAAAAGTACCGCTGGTTGGCCTCCACCCACGGTTGGCCCGGTTGGGCGTGCAGGTCCAGACTGTCGGCGGTCACGTGGGCGGCAACGCCGTCCCAATGGATCTGGTAATCGCCTAATTCCCGAGCAAAATCGGCCAGAGGCAGATAGCTTACGCCATCCTCTATGTAGGCGCCGGGAACAAAGAGTTCGTCATTGAGCAAAACATGGGCCTGCTCAGGGGCGCCCCGGGCGGGCAGGTACAGAGGGAGCGCCAGCAGGGCGGCACACAGGGCAGCGGTCAGCACCCGAAAGGCTCGAATCATCATATCTGTCTTTCTCCTGTCTTTGGCGTTGTAACCAAATTGTAACCTTTGAGGGAGGGAGAGACAAGGCGTAAATAATGGAAACGCCCCGTCGGTGAGACGGGGCGTGAAGCGTCAGGGGGTCAGCAGGGGCTGGGCGGGGGCATAATCGTTGGCGACCAGAAGCAGGACCGTGGTCCCCCGGCACACCAGGCGGGCCTGCTCCAGCTTAGGCAGCTGGGCGGGGCGGTAGTCCCTGTTTGCTGCGATCTGGTCGTCTACGTATTCCAGCAGGGCGTCGGCGGCGGTTTGCGCTGCCGCCTCATCGGAAAAGGTCAGCAGGGCCAGTTCCTCACAGGTGGCGCCGGAGGAGCGGTAGGCGGTGGCACCGGTCATCTGCTCCCGGGAAAGGCCGGCGGCAGACAGACGGTACAGGCCCCAGGCGATGTCCGGCTCCAGGGGGTCGATGGGCTCGGAGAAGGCGCCGCAGCCCAGTAATTGCTCCACCACCGCCGGCTCAAAGCCGGGCTCTTGTGGGGAGACGGGCTGTGCGCAGGCGGACAGGGCCAGGACCAGAGCCAGCAGGGGAAGCAGAATGCGTTTCATTAAATCAGCACCTCCACAGGTTGGGCTGTGGCATTTAACCGGTCGCGGGACACGGTGTGGGTTTTAAAGTAATCCAGTTGGATGGAGTAATGGGCGGCGGTGAGATGAACGCCGTCTCGGCTGAAGTCTTCGGGCAGCTGGCCATCCACAGCAAAGACGGAGTAAAGGTCCAGCAGAGGGACCTGCTTTTCCCGGGCCACCCGGCGAATGATGTCGTTATACACGCAGAGCTTGCTGTTGTTCAGATAGGAAGCGCCCCCTGTGGCCCGGATGCGGCCCTCGTTGAGAGGAATCAGGGTCTGCACGTAAAGGATGGCGTCCGGCTGGCGGGCGCGGATGGCATCAATGGCGGCGCAGTAGGCGGTGTAGAACGCATCGTTGCTGTTGTAGCCCAGCTCGTTGACGCCCAGACTCAGATATATTTTGCCATATGTTTTGCGCTCCAGCGCCTCCAGCACCGTGAGCGTGCCATCCTCCGTTTTAATGGCCTGCTTGGTGCTCAGGGAGAAGGCGGAAAGGCCGGTAGCGGTCAGGTTGTCGCCGCCGCCCACGCCGCTGAACAGGCAGAAACCGTCGGTGCGGGAGTCCCCCACAAAGGCCGCGTCAGCAAAATATTCCGTACCCACCGGTTCGCTTTGGGGTACCGGCAGGGAGAAGTCGTAAGGGAGGAAGTCCAGCACGGGCGGGGGCGCAGGTGGGTCCGGCACCACAGCCACAGGAACGGCGGGCAGCAGCTGGGTGCTGGCGGTACAAGTGACCATCAGCACCACGGCGCAAGCGACCGTGGCCAGAGCGGAAAGGAGTTTGGAAACCATGGGGAAAGAACCTCCGGATTATTTATGAGAGCGTTGGGACAGGGAAAAGACCACACGCATCAAGGACGAGCCCACCAAGGCACCCACGGCAAGACAGCCGGCAATGCCAAGAGTACGCACAAGGGCGGAAAGGAATTGGGGCGTGTCACCGGACACGCAAAAACGCATGGCATCGTAAATGCCGCTGCCGGGCACCAGAGGGAGCAGGGCGATGATGAGGTATGGGGTGGCCGGACAGCGCCGCACCCGGGCCATCACTTCCGAATACAGGGTGATGACGATGGCGGCCAGCAGGAAACTGAACATCGTGTTCCGGGAAAGGAAGTCGGCCAGCAGGTATGCCAGCCAGCCCAGCGCCGCACCCGTGCAGCACACGAGGATGCCGGGGCCGTGGGCGTTAAAGACGAGGCAGAATCCCCCGCAGGCCAAAAAGGCATACAGGCAGGGCAGGACCCAGAAAGAAAGCAGTTCGTTCACAGCTGCGACCTCCCTTACAGCAATTGACCTGCCAGCAGCGCCGCGCCGGTACCCAGCGCAATAGCGGTGGCGATGAGGATGGATTCGGTCAAATGGGACATGCCGGACACAATGTCGCCGGCCACCACTTCGCGCATGGCCGTGGTCAGCGCCACGCCGGGGACCAGCAGCATCAGTGCGCCGATGGTGATAGCGTCGGCATGCTGGGTAAGGCCGAGCCGGGCAAAGACCTGTGCCAGAAAGGCGGCCAGAGTGGAGCAGAGCAGAATGCGGAAGAACGCGTTATAGCCAGCCAGCTTACCGAGAAACCGACCCGTCAGCCCGATGGACAGACCGCACAGACCGCCGAACAGAGCGTCGGGCAGCGTGCCGCCAAAGAAGGGAGTAAAAAATGCGCCCACCAGAAAATACCCCGCCAGAGAAACGGCAGGGGAATAGCGACGGCGGCTGGCCAGTAGCTGCCGCAGGCAGTCGTGTGCCTGCTCCGGTGCAGGGGTCTCCCGACACAGGGAACGGCACAGGGCGTTGCATTGCTCCATGTGTTCCAAATCGGTGCCGTGGGCGGGGATGCGGCACAGGCGGGTGATGGGACGTCCGTCGGGGGGAGTGACACCGACCAGCAAACAGTTGGGGATGGCAAAAACCTGAGCGTTTTCTGCGCCATAGGCACGCATCAAACGCAGGATAGAGTCCTCCACGCGGTAGATTTCCGCGCCGCTCTCCATCAGCGCACAGCCCAGTTCTGCGCCCAGATTCAACAGCGCATTGTAATCCATGTCAACACCTCCACAGGCGTGATACCCCTTGTGCCCCACAGCAGCGGGACACATCACATCATTTTACATTATACACGCTTTTGCCCGGAATGAAAAGAGAAAAAACGCGGGAAGCGGTCCTAATTTGACAACCTTCCCCAAGAAAAATATTCCGGCTGCGGAGCGGGTGGGATGGGCGGAGGTGTGGAAGGGGACTCGTCCGCCTGTAGAGCCGACTTGCCGGCAAAAAGCTGCGTTTCCAGTATCATGCAGCGGGTTTCTGTGGAAAAAGCCTTGATTTTCCCAGGAAAGAGCAGATAATATAGTCATTGTGAGCGCGTGATGTAACCGTTCTGTAATTACATAATCGGTCTGAACTGATATAATACCGCTATATACTGATAACTGCAGGCGTGCGGCTGAGCGTGCCGCTTGCGGGAGGGGACTGGCATGGAAGAAAAGGGAAAGAACATACAGCTGAAAAAGCCTGCGCTGATTGCCGCCGCGGTGTTGGCGGGGGCAGTGCTGTTATATTTGGGGCTGTGCGCCTTTGTCAGCCTGTCCGGGACGGTGCTGCCCGGCGTGTACGCACATCAGGAGGAGCTGAGCGGCCTGACCCGGGAACAGGCGGCCCGGCAGCTGGACGACTGGGTCCGGCAGCTGGGAGCAGAGGAGGACATCGTGCTCTCCTACGGGGAAAAGCGCGTGGCGCTGACCGGCCCGCTGGCCGGCGTGGACAGTGAGGAGGTTGCCCGGCAGGCGTGGATGCTTGGCCGCAAAAACGGCTTTTTGGGCGGCGGTGCCGGGCTGATAGGGCGCCTGTTCGGCGGACCTGTGCAGGTGGACTGTCCCGTGGGCATCAGCCCTGAGGGACAGGCAAAGCTGGATGGGGCGCTGGACGAGCTGAGCGCCGGGGTGGACGCTCCTCTGGTGGAAACAGTTTGGACGGTGGAGGGAACGGACCTGGTCATCACCAAGGGTGTATCCGGCGTCACGCTGGACCGGGAGAAGGCGCAGGCAGACCTGCTGGCCTGTCTGGTGGAGCACAGCTCCGGCACGGTCCCGGTGGAGCAGGTCATTGCCCGCCCGGAGGAACTGGACGTGCAGGCCCTTTATACCGCAATTTTCTGTGAGCCTAAGGATGCTGCGGTGGATGAACAGACCTATCAGGTCATTCCCCATGAGGTGGGCCTGAGCTTTGACACCAACGCGGTACAGATGCAATTTGCTGCCCTTGGCGAAGGGGAGAGCATGCGCGTGGCCCTTACCGTGACTCAGCCCGAACTGACCCGGGAGAAACTGCAGAGGATGCTCTTTGCCGATGTGCTGGGCGAGTGTACTACCAGCATCAGCGGAACAGCCAACCGGCTGAACAACGTTCAGGTGGCTGCCGCTGCACTGAACGATGTGGTGATCATGCCCGACGGCGTGTTTTCCTATAATGCCGCCCTTGGTCCGCGCACCCTGGAGCGGGGCTACAAGGGCGCGCCGGCCTATGTAGGGGGGAAAACGGTGGATGAGGTGGGAGGCGGCATCTGCCAGAACTCCTCCACCCTGTATCTGGCTGCTTTGTACGCCAATATGGAAATCGTGGAGCGGCGCAATCACATGTACGCTGTGGGCTATGTGCCGGACGGACTGGATGCCACTGTGGCCTACAATGCCATTGATTTCCGCTTCCGTAACAACACCGGATATCCCATCCGGCTGGAGGCAGTGGTGAGCGGGCGGACCCTGACCGTGCGGCTGCATGGCACAAAGAAAGATGAACTCACCGTAAAAATGGAGACCGAGCGGGTGTCCACCACCAGCTATACTACCATTTATAAGGAAGACCCCGGTGTCCCGGCCGGGACCACTGTGGTGGACACCACCCCGTACACCGGACGCAAGGTGCTGGCTTACCGCTGCATCTATGATGGGCAGGGCAACCTGATCAGCCGCACGCTGGAGAGTACCAACACCTACCGCCACCGGGACAAGGTGGTGCTGTACAGCCCGGCGGATGCCCACCAGTATACCGAGGGGGGCAAGAAGCCGGTGGAGCCTGATGTGCCCGCCGTCTCCGACACGCCCGATACGCCTCAGACCCCTTCCACGCCGGACACGCCCGCCGTGCCGGACGTCCCTGACGTTCCGGATACCCCCGATGTGCCCGACACCCCTGATGTGCCGGACGATGTCCAGCAAGGCACAGTCACGGAAGAAACGCAGCCTTCCGGGGAAGGGGAGCAGGTGCCGCAGGAGGATCAGCCTCCGGCGCAGACACAGCCTGAAGACGCAACCCCTGCTGCTTGATCCAGCCCATCAGCCCGCCATCGGTGTTCCGGTGGCGGGCCTTTGACCAACAGGAAAGGGAGAGGACGATATGTTTCATGGCTTCACACCCGAAAGTGTCCAGTTTTTGTGGAACATTCGATTTAATAATGAGCGCAGCTGGTTTTTGGCCCATAAGCAGGAATATGTCGATTTGATCCAGCAGCCGCTGCGCCAGCTGGCGGCAGAGGTGCAGCGGGAGGTGGAACGCCGGCATCCGAAGCTACAGCTGAATTTGCATGTTTCCCGCATCTACAGGGATGCCCGACGTCTGCACGGCCGGGGACCCTATAAGGACCACATGTGGATGGTCCTTCAGCGGCCGGCGCAGGATGTGGGTGGCGGAACGTCTCCTGCGTTCTATTTTGAACTGGCACCGGAATATTACAGCATCGGTATGGGCTATTATTCAGCCACGCCCCTGACCATGGCAAAGCTGCGCGCGCGTATAGACCGGGACCCGAAGGCGATGGAGAATCTGACCCGACGAATCGCCCGCCGGCCTGAGTATCAGTTGGAAGGCGAGTGCTATCGCAGACCCAAAGCAGACAAGGGAGAGTTGCTCAACCCCTGGTATAACCGAAAGAGTATTGCCGTGGCCTGGGACCGTCCCTGCGAGGGAAGTCTGTTTACTCCTGTGCTGGTGGAGGAAATCGCGGACGGGGTGGATCTGCTGCTGCCGCTGTTTAACTATCTGAGCACGCTGGATTCTGACCCGGAACCGAAAAATGAATAATTTGAAACGGCGTGATGCATTTTTGAGTTGCATCGCGCCGTTCTGTTTTTCGGGGGAATGTTAAAAAGAAAAGAAAATAAAAAATTTTTAACACAAACCTATTGACAACAACCCGGAGATATGTTACATTATAGCCAGAAAGGGTGAGACCAATGTACAAGTAAGCCTCCCCAGCCAGATGCGAACGTCGGAAGCGCATAGATCCATCAAAATGCAAGAATAAAAAACGAATGCGTCATATCACCGTAGTCAATTCGGATCGCAGCACATTTGCAGATAACTTCCAAGAGGAACGACATCAACACAGTTTCTTATCCGACAAACGCATCTGAACACGCAAAGCCTGAACCAAAAGCAAACGAAGGATAAAAACCAACGTGTGGTCTCGACTGGAGACAGAACCGCAAGGCGGTCATGGATTAGGTTGTGTGTTTGAGATCCGGAACTGCAAAGACGAACGGCTTGGCGTGTATCCTGTAGAAAGAGAGGTAAACAATTGATGTTAGATAATAAGAACGAACAGAAATGACCCTCTGCTGGAGTTCATGAACAGCAGAGGGTCATTTCTTTTTGTTTTTAGTGTCTGAGGGGGAAAGACCAAGCGCCGTCCATCTTGTGGACGGCGCTTGGTCTTTATACATTATAATATATATGGTGTTACTCCAGCGTGCGCAGGTCGTAGGGCGTGGTCTGATATACATAGTAATTCAGCCAGTTGGAGTAAAACAGCTGGGCGGCAGAGCGCCAGCGTACCAGCGGTGCGTTTTTGGGGTCGTCGTCCGGGAAGTAGTTGCAGGGTACCTGAATGTCCAAACCCTTATTTACATCGCGGAAATATTCGTTGGCCAGAGTGTCCGGATCGTATTCGGGGTGTCCGGTGATAAAGAAACGGCGGTTGTCTTCGCTCTTTACGGCAAACACGCCGGCCTCAGGGGAGACAGACAACAGCTCCAGCTCGGGGCGGGCCAAGATGTCCTCTGCCCGGTTTTCCGTATACCGGGAATGGGGGACAAAGAACTCGTCATCAAAGCCCCGGAACAGGGGGGACTGCACCTTGAGAGCCTTGTGAGGGAACACACCGAACAGTTTCTTTCCCAGGGAGTGCTTGGGGATCCCGTAGTGATAGAACAGTCCCGCCTGTGCGCCCCAGCAGATGTGCAGGGTGGAATGTACGTGGGTTTTGGTCCACTCCATGATCTGGCACAGCTCATCCCAGTAGTCCACGTCGGCAAAGTCCAGATTTTCCACCGGGGCGCCGGTAATGATCATGCCGTCGTACTTTTTGTCCTTGATCTGATCAAAGGTAGTATAAAAGGAGGACAGATGATCGGCGTCCGTGTTTTGAGAAATGTGGCTGGCCGTCTGCAGCAGCTCCACCTGTACCTGCAGCGGGGAGTTGGACAGTTTGCGCAGCAGTTGCGTTTCCGTGACGATCTTGGTGGGCATCAAATTCAGGATCAGCACATTCAGCGGGCGAATATCCTGGTGCATGGCGCGAAACTCGGTCATGACAAAGATGTTCTCACTCTCCAACACCGCCCGGGCGGGCAGCGAGTCGGGAATTCGAATGGGCAAAGCGGTCACCTCCTGCTCGGTGTATCTGAAAGGACGACACATTAAATATATCATACCGTTAGAGTACCATAGATTCGGTGTCCACGCAACCGATATTTTTGCGGTCGTTTGCCCACTGACGGAGGACAAAAAGGGGAAAAAGAAAAAACTTAAAAAAAGATGCAAAAAGGTGTTGACAAAGGGGTGGTAGAGGTGGTAATATAACCGAGCGCTTGAGCGCGGGGGTCAGATGCGCGGCGGCAAAGAGCAGCCGAAAAGACTAGAGTCCCAAGGGAAAGCGCAAGTATCAA
>JAZNMM010000011.1:0-3439 GCA_045579605.1 Lawsonibacter sp. | reverse complement strand
GTCGGTATCTTCAATGCGCAGGATGAACTTGCCGCCCGCCTTCCGGGCGATGAGCCAGGTGTACAGGGCGGTGCGGATACCGCCGATGTGCATGAAGCCCGTGGGGCTGGGGGCAAAGCGGGTGCGCACTTCGCCCTTGGGGATGCGCGCTTCCATTTCCTGAAACCATGTATCATTCATAAGGGTGTACCTCCGGAATCGTCATATTCACCTTATTTTATCTGCCGCGCCCGCCCCTGTCAAGGAAATACCTTGAATTTGGGGGGTGCCTGTGATATACTGACCTGAATTATGGAAACATCCCGAAGGGACCAAATGAGGTGTAACATTCATGGATGAAAAGCGTAAAGTTATTTTGAGCGGCATTCAGCCCAGCGGCGATCTGACCCTGGGTTCCTTTATGGGCGCCATCCGCAACTGGGTGGCCCTTTCCGATACCTATGACTGCTATTACTGCATCGTGGATATGCACGCCATCACCGTGCGTCAGAACCCCGCCGATCTGCGCCGCCGCACGCTGGAGCAGCTGGCCCTTTATATTGCCTGCGGTCTGGACCCTGAGAAGAACACCCTCTTCATCCAGTCCCACGTCCACCAGCACGCTGAGCTGGGTTGGGTTCTGCAGTGCTACACCATGTTTGGCGAGCTGTCCCGCATGACCCAGTTCAAGGACAAGTCCGCCAAGCACAAGGAGAACATCAACGGCGGTCTGTTTGCCTACCCCTCCCTCATGGCGGCAGACATCCTGCTCTATCAGCCCGACCTTGTTCCCGTGGGTGAGGATCAGAAGCAGCATTGCGAGCTGACCCGGGACGTGGCCCAGCGCTTCAACAGCGTGTACGGCGATGTGTTCAAGGTGCCCGAGCCCTATATCCCCAAGGCAGGCGCCCGGGTGATGAGTCTGAACGCCCCGGACAGCAAAATGTCCAAGTCCCTGCCCGAGGGCTGCATCTTCCTCATGGAAAAGCCGGAGGATATCCAGCGCAAGTTCAAGCGCGCCATCACCGACAGCGACACGGAAAACTGCGTACGCTTCGATCCGGCCGCCAAACCCGGTGTTTCCAACCTGATGAGCATTTACTCTGCCATCACCGGCCGCACCTTCGAGCAGATCGAGGCGGAATTTGCCGGCTGCGGCTACGGCGCGTTCAAGCCCGCCGTGGGCGAGGCGGTGGTGGATTGTCTGCGCCCCATCCGCGAGGAGGCTTCCCGCATTCTGGCAGACAAGGCCTATCTGGAGAGCGTGTACAAGGCCGGCGCGGAAAAAGCCTCTTACGTAGCCAACAAGACCCTGCGCAAAGTATACAAAAAGATCGGCTTCGTCGCCCGCTGACGGGAATACAAAGGAGAATAGAATGCAAATTCAACTGCAGGTGATCGGTCAGGTGGCCGCCGCGCTGGCCGTGGCACTTCTGATTGCCTTTATCTCCACTCCGGTGGTGAAAAACCTCGCCTACAAAATCGGCGCGGTGGACGTGCCCAAAGACGCCCGGCGCATGCACAAGCACCCCATCCCCCGCATGGGCGGTCTGGCGATCTTTCTGGGCTTTATCCTCAGCGTACTCATCTTCCTGCCTCTGAGCGAACCGCTGCGGGGCATGCTGCTGGGTGCGGTGATCATCGTGGTGCTGGGTATCTTTGACGACATTTACGCCCTGGGCGCAAAGCTGAAGTTTCTGGTTCAGATCCTGGCCGCGCTGGTGGCGGTGTTCATGGGTAACGAGATCACTATCCTTTCCAACCCCAACATTTTCTCCAGCGACCCCATCTGGGTGCTTGGCTGGCTGTCCATTCCCGTGTCTGTGATCTGGATCATTGCCATCACCAACGCCGTCAATCTCATCGACGGTCTGGACGGTCTGGCCTGCGGCGTGTCCACCATCAGCTCGCTGACCATGCTGGTCATCGCCCTGTGTCTGGCCGAGCCGGACGTGGCCACCCTCATGGCCGCGCTGGCCGGTGCGTGCATCGGCTTTCTGCCCTATAACCTCAACCCCGCCAAGATCTTTATGGGCGATACCGGCTCCACCTTCCTCGGCTTTGTGATGGCGGTGGCCTCCATAAACGGCCTGTTCAAGCTGTACAACATCATTTCCTTTGCCGTTCCCTTCCTGATGCTGGGCCTGCCCATCTTCGACACCTGTTCGGCCATTGTGCGCCGGGTGTCCCACGGCCAGTCCCCCATGACCCCCGACCGCAGCCACGTGCACCACAAGCTCATTGACATGGGCTTTTCCCAGAAGCAGGCGGTGGCCGTGCTGTATATCATCAGCGCGATCTTGGGTCTGTCCGCCGTGGTGCTCACCACCAATGGCGAGGTGAAGGCCATGATGCTGCTGCTTGCTCTGTGTGCCGCCGGCGCCCTTGCTGCCCGGCTGTTTCTCAACAATCAGAACCACCAGTCCCAGTCTAATCAACCCGCTATCCCTACGGACAACGACCCGTTTTTCGGAGAGGAGGATCGTTCCAGCAAATGAAACCGTTAACTGTCATGACCATCTTCGGCACCCGTCCCGAAGCCATTAAAATGTGTCCCCTGGTGCAGGAACTGGACCGCCGCCACGGCATCAACAGCCTGTGCTGTGTCACCGCCCAGCACAGAGAAATGCTGGACAGCGTGCTGGACATCTTTGGCCGCAAGCCCGATTTCGACCTGAATATCATGCAGCCCCGCCAGACCCTGTCCACCATCACCTCCCGGTGTTTGACCGGCATGGACGATGTGCTGGCCGAGGTCCAGCCCGACCTGATCCTGGTCCACGGCGACACCTCCACCACCTTTGCCGGCGCTCTGGCCGCCTTCTATCACCAGATCCCCGTGGGCCACGTGGAGGCGGGTCTGCGCACCTATGACAAGTGGTCTCCCTTCCCCGAAGAGATGAACCGCAAAATGGTGGGCTGTATCGCCGATCTGCACTTCTGTCCCACGGTGGCCAACCGGGACAATCTGGCAAAAGAAGACATCACTAAGGGCGTGTTTCTCACCGGAAACACCGTCATCGATGCCCTGCAGACCACAGTGAAGCAGAACTATCACTTCTCCACCGAGATCCTGAACCAGCTCGATTATGTCAACCGCAAGATCATTCTGGTCACCTGCCACCGCCGGGAAAATTACGGTCAGCCCATGGTGAACATCATGACCGCCCTGCGCCGGGTGGCCGACGCCTTCCCCGACGTGGAGCTGGTCTACCCCGTCCACCTGTCCCCCGCGGTGCAGGAGGCCGCCCACAGCCATCTGGGTGGTCACGATCGTATCCACCTCATCTCCCCCCTGTCGGTGGACGAGATGCATAATCTCATGGCCCGCTGCCACTTGGTCATGACCGACTCGGGCGGTCTGCAGGAGGAGGCTCCTGCCCTGGGCAAACCAGTGCTGGTGCTGCGCAAGGAGACCGAGCGTCCCGAAGCCGTGGCCGCCGGAACGGTGCTGCTGGCC
>JAZNMM010000010.1:0-2653 GCA_045579605.1 Lawsonibacter sp. | reverse complement strand
TTCCACCTGCATTGCGGCGAGATCGTCGCCCTCATCGGACCAAACGGCGCAGGAAAATCCTCCCTGCTGCGCTCCATTTTGGGACAGATGCCCTGCTCAGCAGGCTCCATCTCCTTCTCCCCCGCCGGTGGGCCGGCCATTCGGCTCAGCGACCCTGCAGGAATTTCCAAAGGGACCCGTCCGCTGGTTGGCTATGTGCCCCAGTCCCCCAGCTTTGACCGGGGCGATCCCCTGAGCGTGCTGGACTTTTTCACCGCCGCCACCAGCCGCTGGCCGGTGTTCCTGCCCATCCCCACGCGCTATCGCAAGCGGGCGGAGGCCTGCCTTGCCCGCGTCCACGGGGAGGCTCTGCTGGATAAGCCCATGGGCGCGCTGTCCGGCGGACAGCTGCAGCGGGTGCTGCTGGCTCTGGCACTGGAACCGGTGCCCCACATCCTGCTGCTGGACGAGCCTCTGTCCGGTGTGGATGTGGAGGGTGAGCACCAGCTGCTGGATATGCTGGATGAACTGCGCACCCAGTATGACCTGTCCATTTTCCTCACCACCCACGATTTCGCCACGCTGGAGCATTTTGCCGACAAGGTGGTTCTGCTGAACAAACGGGTGCTGTGCTCCGGCACGCCCGCTCAGGTGCTCTCCTCCCCCGCATTTTTCGACACCTTCCACCTGCGCATGGGGAAAGGAGATGAGGCATGATGCATGTTTGGTATGCTCTGGTCGACCTGCTTCCCTTCCAGTGGGCACAGCCCGGCTCCATGTTCTTTATGAAGAACGCTCTGCTGGCGGTGCTGGTCATCTCCCCCCTGTTCGGTCTGCTGTCCACCATGGTGGTGCACAGCCGCATGTCCTTCTTCTCCGACGCCCTGGGCCACTCCGCCTTCACCGGCATGGCCATCGGAGCCCTGTGCGGGCTGAACGACCCCACCTGGGCCAGCGTGTTGTTTGCGGTCGCCTTTGCCCTGCTGTTCAATCTGGTGCGCCGCCGCTCGGCGCTGACCAGCGACACGGTCATCGGCGTGTTCGCCTCCACCGCCATGGCGCTGGGTATTTTCCTGTCCACGCTGGGCGGCTCTTCCTTCACCCGGTTCAACCGCCTGCTCATCGGTGACATCCTGTCGGTGGAGCCGGGCAAGATCGGCCTTCTTTCGCTGATCCTGCTGGGCGTCGCCCTGCTGTGGCTGGTGTGCTTTGACCGGCTGATGCTCTCCGCCGTCCACCCCGCTCTGGCGGCCAGCCGGGGGGTGAAGGTCTTCTGGCAGGAGACCGCCTTCTCCGTGGCCATCGCCGTGGTGGTCACCCTGTCCATGACATGGGTGGGCCTGCTGGTCATCAACTCTTTGCTGGTCCTTCCCGCCGCCGCGGGACGCAATCTGGCCCGCAGTATGGCCCAGTACCACCTGTTCAGCGTAGCGGGGGCGGTGCTGGCCGGCATCGCAGGGCTGATGACCTCTTACCATCTTGGCACTTCCGCCGGCGCCTCCATCACCCTGTACCTGGCGCTGTTTTTCGCGTTTTCTTTCTTCTGGGGCAAAAAAAATTAAAGTTCGGGGACGTCCTGATACAAGGACGTCCCCGTTTTTTCCAGAAACCTCCTGGATTATTCCCACTCAGCCAACACAAAATAACCCCGGACGGAACACCAACGCATGAGTAAACCGCAGGAGGAAGCAATGAAACGAACCGTTTGCGCACTGACCGCCGCGCTGATGCTGGCCGGCTGTCTGACCGCCTGCTCTACCGGCACACAGGATGACAACACCACCCGGATGCGCACCGCGCAGACCGGGCGCGGCTACGGACGCTATTATGCAGACGAAGACGGCGACGTGGCTGACGGTCACGACAGCGACATCGGTCAGGACATTGAGGACGCCACCGACGACATGATGGATGACGCCCGCCGCATGACCGAGGGCTTCAAGGGCGCGGTCAACGGCAGGACCCAAAACTGACCCAGGCATTAAAAAGCGTGCATCAAAACAGCTGTTTTGATGCACGCTTTTGTTTCATTTCTTTTTTCCAATGCCACGGCCCTTGGTGTTTTTGGGCTTGGCCTTGGCCCAGCCCGCTTTTTTTCCGCCGCCGGCGGAGGGCTTTCGGGGTGTGGGTTCTTTGCTCTTCCTGCCCCGTTTGTCCTCCTGTTTGGGTTTGGAAGCAAGGGGCGCGCCCCGGTCCGGACGGACCAGACAGTGCTTGCCAAAGCCGATCAGGTCCTCCCGCCCCGCCTTGTGCAGTGCTTCCAGCACCAGCTTGCGGTTCTGGGGCTTGCGCCACTGCATGAGGGCGCGCTGAAGGGCCTTGTCGTGAGGCGTTTTGGGTACGAACACCGGCTTCATGGTGCGTGGGTCGATGCCCGTATACCACATACAGGTGGCCAGTGTGCCGGGGGTGGGATAGAAGTCCTGCACCTGCTCGGGCATATGTCCCTGTTTATTGAGCCATTCCGCCAGCTGTACCGCGTCGCTCAGGGTACAGCCGGGGTGGGAGGAGATGAGATAGGGCACCAGATACTGCTCCTTGCCGTAGCGGCGGTTGAGCTTGAAGTACTTCTCCCGGAACTTCTCATACACCTCGATATGGGGCTTGCCCATGTAGTCCAACGTGTGGGCCACGCAGTGCTCGGGCGCCACCTTCAGCTGACCGGAGATGTGGT
>JAZNMM010000009.1:0-17931 GCA_045579605.1 Lawsonibacter sp. | reverse complement strand
CTCATGGCCCGCTGCCACTTGGTCATGACCGACTCGGGCGGTCTGCAGGAGGAGGCTCCTGCCCTGGGCAAACCAGTGCTGGTGCTGCGCAAGGAGACCGAGCGTCCCGAAGCCGTGGCCGCCGGAACGGTGCTGCTGGCCGGTGTGGAGGAGGAGACCATTTTCTCTATGGCCTCCACCCTGCTGTCCGATCCCGCTGCTTATGACAAGATGGCTCATGCTGTCAATCCTTACGGCGACGGTCAGGCCTGCCGCCGCATTGTGGATGCCATTCTCTGGCACTTTGGCCGCAGTCAAACGCCTCCCCAGGAGTTTGCACCCTGATGGGGCGGTATGCTAATCTGTAAATAGAGGAGGTGTGTGTATGGACTCCAAAAAACGGACCCGCCTGGCTGTGTTGATCGCCCTTGTGGTGGTACTGGCCGTATTCAGCAGCTTTCTGCTCAGCTTTCTGTCCGCTCACACACCTCATATCACGCTGCCCACCCCAGGCACACAGCCTCCCCCCTCCACTTCCGGTTCTGCCCCTGCTGTCCAAACATTGGAGGTAACTCCGCTGACGGTACAGTCGGTCATCGCAACACTGGACCGGGCCAACAGCTATTACCGCCAGTTGTCCATACAGACCTTCTGGGACGGGGGATCGGGGACCACCACCGTCCAGACCTGGACGGACGATGGCTACACCCAGGTGCGCGCGGTTCTGCCCTCCGGTCAGGTGCGCTACTCCATTCACACCCCGGATGACACGCTATATTACTGGTATGCGGGCAGTTCCACCGTGCTGACTGCGCCGGCGGGCAGCCTGTCCGAGGACCTTGCCCAGCGTATTCCCACCTACGAGGACGTGCTCACACTGGACTCCGGACGCATTTATGATGCGGGGTATGTCAATTACGAGGGCCACCCCTGCATCTATGTAGAAACCCTTGGAAGCGCACAGGACCACACCGAACGCTATTGGATCGGGGTGGACAGCGGTCTGCTGGTGGCCGCGCAAACACTGGATGCCGGACAGGTGATCTACTCGGTCAAAGCCACCTCTGCCATTCAAACCCCGTGTCCGGCCAATGCCAGCTTCCGCCTGCCCAACGGAACGGTGCTTCACTCCATCTGATCCTTCTGTTTTCCCCGCCCCATCAACAGAGCAAGTCCCAGGGTGATCAGCAGTTCCAGATCGTCCCCTTCTCGGGCGAGAAACAGCAAAATCAGCAGCAGCAAAATATCTCCGCTGTCGATACCCTCCAGCCCAAACCCGCGCAGAATGCCGGCCAATGTGCCGGCATCTGTTTTTTCTCTGCCGGGGGGGCGAGGATGCTCCACCGGGGCAAAGGGGGTGTCCTTTGGTACGTATCGGTTATACATCCCCTCCGCCTCCCCTGTCCTTGCGCATATCCAACAGAACCCGCGCCACGCGGCTGAGTCGGGCAATACGGGCCGCCCGCTGCAGGCTGTCCCTGCGCTCCGGCCGCACATAAGGGCTCAGGGCCGCCAACAGTGCCGCGCTGTTGTCGTTGGGACGGTTGTACTCTCCCAACAGTCGTAGCCCAAGCTGCATCAAGGCGGGATCCACCCCGGACAGCAGTTGGGCCACCCCTTCCCCCTGTCCCGGCTGGGTTGGGGACTGCGGCTCGGGCTGCTCCCCCGGCTCCGGTTTTGGCTCGGAAAACGAGCGGGCCAGCGCCATGATCTGATCCATAGCGTTCCGGTCAGACAGGATCGCGCCCAGCTTATCCTCAAATTCACTCACCGCCGCCCGCTCCCTTCCTTGCAAGATTTACAGGCCGGATTTCTCCGCCTGTCCGCTGATGCGCTCCACCAGACGCGCGCCCTCTTCACTGCTCATGAGCGTTTTCATCATCGCCATGATCTTGGTGGGGTCGCCCCCCGCCGCAGAACGGGCCGCCTCCTGCACTCCCCCCTGCTGCTCCAGCAGCTGCATCATTCGTTTTGTTTCCTCGCTGGCCAGCAGCTTCTGCACGGCTGCGCTACCCTGCATGTGTTTTGCCACATCGCCCAGCATATCGCCTCTGTTTTTGTTCATACCCATTCTCACCTCATGTTATGATCCGGAAACCGCTTTGGGTGGCACATTCTTTACACCCTTGTTTTCACCTATCTGAACCAGTATATGCCCTTTCAGGCGGGAGGTTACCTTATGAAGCTGGTCGTATTTTCCGATTCCCACCGCTCCCTGCGCGGTATGCGGGATGCCGTGGAGCTGGAACAGCCGGACTATGTGCTCCATCTTGGCGATCTGGAGGAGGACGCCCGGCTGCTTGCACAGGAATACCCTCAGCTGGCGGTAACCGGCGTTCCTGGCAACTGCGACTTCAACTTTACCGCCCCACCCGTCAAGCTGCTCACCTATGACGGGGCACGCATCCTGCTGTCCCACGGACACATTTGGCATGTGAAGCAAGGCTATCACGCCGCCATCGCCGCTGCCCGGACCAATGAGGCTGATATTCTCCTGTTCGGCCACACCCACACCCCCGTGTGTCAGCGTGAAGAGAACCTGTGGGTGGTCAACCCCGGCAGTATCCGGGATCACGGAGATTATGCGGTGATCCTGCTCCAGCAGGGCCAGATCGATATTGCGCTCAAACGCATATAAAAACGGCGTTCTGCCTTGGGCTTCGTACCCAGACAGAACGCCGTTTTATCCTTATCGATCCCGCAGCCGGGTGAGTACCCCGCCACGTTCCAGCAACCATGCTGCCGCCACACCGGCCGCTGCGCCTACCGCGCCCTGCATCAGATTCGCCGGGACGCTGGCCAGTGCCGCCGGGCCGTAGGCAAGCACCAGGCTCTCATACACCAGATAGCCGCCCGTCATCAGAAGTCCGGCCGTCACTGCGCCCAGCGCCATACCTACCTTTCCTTTCACCGTCCGGGCAATCATGGCAGCGCACACCGCCATCAGGAATTTGATCACCAGCGTGGCCGGCGCGTAGGCCGCCCAACCGTTGAGCACATCAGCCAGCATACAGCCCAGTCCGGCGGCGGCACCGCCCCAGAAGGGGCCAAGCACCCACGCACCCAGCAAAACGGCGCAGTCACCCAGATTGACATAGCCCGTGGGGGCGGGGAGCTGAATGATCATGGTCATCATACAACTCAGCGCGGCAAACAGCGCCGCAAGGACCAGTTTGCGAATACGCCCATTGAGCATATCGATCACTCCAAGCAAAAACGAGATACCCTTATTATACTCCTGCACCGGTTGATTGCAAGGAAAACTTTCCCTCATTCTCTACAAAAAAAGCGGCAGAACCCATCGGGTTTCTGCCGCTTTTTCTTATTCAGGCCGAACCACTCCGGAGATGTCCACCACCTGTGCGTCACCCCACAGGCGCTCCAGATCATAGAACTTGCGAGCCTCATCGGTGAACACGTGGACCACAACGCTGGAAAAATCCAGCAGCACCCATGTACCGCCCCGATGCCCCTCCACATGGTGGGCCGGCTCGCCCGCCTCGTCCATGACTTTCTCACAGTTCTCGCTCAGCGCCTTGACCTGCGTGGAGGAGGTGGCGGAACAAATCACAAAATAGTCCGCCAACGTGGTCAGTTCCTCTGTGCGCAGCACCTTGATGTCTACGCCCTTCTTATCGTCCAGCGCCTTGGCCAGCGCCATCGCAGCTTCAAAAGAGGTCATCATATGTTGTACTTCCTTCCTGTTATTGTACGATTTGAATATCGGTCTGCTCCGGGGCAGGCTCCACCTGCTCCTGTTCCCCCATCTGGGGCCGCTGCTCAACCTCCGGTTCTGCTCCCGGTTGTGGTTCTGGCCCAACCTCCGGTTGGGGCTCCGCCTCTGGTTCCGGTTGGGGGTCAACTTCAGGCTCAACCTCCGGTTCCGATTCCACCTCCGGCTGCTCCTCCACTTCCGGCTCCGGATCGGGCGGAAGTTCAATCTCCGGCTGCTGAATCTCCGGTTTCGTCTCTGCTTCCGGCTCAGGGTCCGGAGTGGAAACGATATCCTTCTTTGGTGCATCCACCTGTGTGGGGTCGGGGGCCTGGGCCGTCTGCTCTGTGGCAAACACGGCCACACTGCCCAGAGAAGTATCCGCCAGGGTCCCGCTGGTGAGCGTCAGCTTTCCGTTGTTCTTATAGAACGTCTCCAGATCGCTGGAGCGAATGTCCCGCTTGTAGGGGTTGATCCCATCGTTGAGAATGGCCAGCAGCTCGGGCACCTTGGGCAGCACATAGGCCGTGCCCCGGCTGTAATTCTCATAGGGCATGGTGTAGAACCGGATATCCTCCTCCACATTCATACCCACTGCCTTTTCCGCCAGCCACACCAAATTGCCCAAAGACAGATCGGTGGTCACATTTTCCCGGAAAATCTTTGCAAAGGCAGGGATGTTCGTGACATGCTTGACCTGCAGGCACTCCCGTGCCACCGCCATGAGAAAGCTCTGCTGGACCTCCATGCGACCGGCATCACCGATCCCCTTTCCGCTGTTGTTCTTCCGCCAGCGGATGACCTGCATGGCGTCGTCCCCGGACAGCAGGCGCTCGCCCTTGGCCTGATGAATGTGCAGGTCCTGAGCCGGGTCATCGTAATCCATGGTATAGGGCACGTTGAATGTCACGCCACCCAGTGCGTCCACCAGCTCCCCCACCGCGTCCCATTCCACGATCACATAGTAGTCAGGAACGATTCCGGTCAGCTTGCCCACATAGGAGCGAAGGGCGGCCATTCCGTTCTCCACCTGGGTATCCTTGTCCTTGCCCTTGTGGTAGTTGTACACGGTGTTGAGCTTCTTAGTCCGCCAGCTGACGTTGACCATGGTGTCCCGAGGCAGGCTGATGGCATTGACCTTTTTGCCCTTGGTGTCAAAGCTGACCAGGATCATGGTATCGGTGTTTCCGCCGCCGGCGGTATCCTTGCCCGCCACCAGCAGAGTATATACACCACTGCGGCGTCCGCTGTCCGTTGCAATCGTCGTGGTGTCCTCCCCCGGTCCGGGCGTGTGGAAGGAAGGTTTCAGCGCCGATGCACCAAATACCCAGGCATAAATGCCCCACAGCACCAGCAGTGACCCAAGGGTCACGCCCACCACCTCAAGGATCTGCTGCCGCTTACGGCGCGCCGGGTCCAGAGCCGCTTTCCACGCCTTATAACGGGTCAGCCAACCATCTTTTTTCATCAGATGCTTACCGCCGCGCCGGAACGCATGATTTCTCTGTGACATAAGCTTCTCTCCTCTGTGCAGCTGCTTACTGCTTCAACGCTGCTGAAGCAGCCAGTCGCGGGCCCCCTGTGTATTGGGGTGAATGGGGTTGCCCCGCTGTTTCATCTCCTCGATGGTCATTTCCATACCCATGAGCAGCGCTTTGTCTATGTCCTCGTAGGCCAGTCGGCGCAGCGGTTCCACGCCGTCAAAATTACGGGTCGGCTCTATATAGTCGGCAAGATAGATCACCTTTTCCGCCATGGACATATCGGGCTTGCCGGTGGTGTGCCAGAAGATGGCCTGATACACCTGCTCAGTTTCTCCAAAAACATGTTTGGCAATGCACGCCCCTGTCTTGGAGTGGAGCAGTTTCACCGCCTGCTGTTCCAGCTGGTCCAGCTCCACACCGTATTTGGCACACAGAGCCAGCTGCTCATCCAGTTCGAGGTACTTCGTACAGTCGTGGAGGATGGCCGCCCGGCGTGCCAGCGTTTCATCCACGCCCCAGCGCGCGGCAAGGCGCACCGCCTCCTCCTCCGTTCCCTTGATATGGGGGATGCGCTTGGCACGCACCATAGAATAGGAGCAGGCACGAAGCTCGGGCAGGGGCAGCTGCTTCAAATTGACTGTCGTACCATACAATCCGTTTAGCAGGATGTAACCGTACACGGCGGGACACAGGTATTCCTCTCCCTGTCCCTGGTCCAACACCTCACGCAGCTGGGTAGAGGAGACCTCCACCAGTCCCGGCAGGGTGATGGTGGTGACGGTGGCGTTGAATTTCTTTTGCAGGTAGTCCCGCTGGGGCGCAAAGAGCGCCTCCCCGTCCTGCTCGGTGCGACCAAAGGCGCAGATACCGGCCATGGCCATGATGCGCTCCGGCTCATGCCAGTTTTGCAGGGTCAGGAACATATCCGTCCCCATAAGCAGCCACAGCTCATCCGTGGGATACTGCTCTCGCAGGGCGGCCAGCGTGTCCGAGGTGTAACTCTTCCCCTCCCGGGCAAGCTCCATGTCGCACACCTCTGCCACGCCGGGCAGGCCCAGATTGTCCGCCATCAGCCGCACCATGTCCAGCCGCTGGCCGGCACTGGGTGAGCCTTCGGGCAGGGGCTTATGAGGCGGGGTGGCCGCGGGGATCAGGAGCAGCTTGTCCAGTCCCAGCACCTGCACCGCCGTTTTGGCTGCCGCCATGTGGCCCAGGTGGGGTGGGTTGAAGGTGCCGCCGTAGATTCCGATTTTCATTGCATATCACCTCTCCTGTATCCAGGCCGGTGGGTACTTACTTTACGCCCTTTTTCTTATCCTGCACCAGAACGATCTTGTCCTTCTTGTCCTTTCGATGGCTTGGACGGTAGAGAACAAATTTTGTTCCGATCACCTGCACCACTTCACTGCGGGTCAACGGGGCCAGCTGATCGGCCACTTCACGGGCGGACATCAGGGCATTTTCCAGTACCCGGCCCTTGATCAGCTCCCGGGCCTCCAGAGCGTCGTTGGCCTGCTTGAGCAGGTTGTCGCCGATGCCGTCCTTGCCCACGATGAGAATGGTGTCGATGCTGTTGGCCAGTCCGCGCAGCTGGGCGCGCTGCTTGCTTGTTAATTCAGACATAGGTTACTCCTTATTCCTTGTTCAGATATTCCTCCAGCCTGGCCTTGAACGCTTCCAGCGCCCGGCCACGGTGGGAGATGGCGTTTTTTTCCTCCGGGGTCAGCTGGGCCATGGTTTTTTTCAGCTGAGGCAGGAAAAACACCGGGTCGTAGCCAAAACCGCCCTCCCCAAAGGGAGCGTAGGTAATGGTGCCGGGACACTCTCCCCGGGCGGAGATCACGTCGCCGTTGGGAAAACAGCAGGTGATGACGGAAACAAATTTAGCCGTGCGTGGGGACTGCCCCTGCATATTCTCCAGCAGCAGACGGTAGCGGCCCACGTCGTCCAGCCCCTCCCCGCCGTAGCGGGCAGAGTATACCCCCGGCGCGCCCTGCAGGGCGTCCACGCACAGGCCAGAGTCATCGGCAATGGCAGGCAGACCGCTGGCTTTCATCACCGCTTCGGCCTTGAGCAGGGAGTTTTCCTCAAAGGTAGTCCCCGTCTCCTCCACCTCCATGTCCACGCCGGCCTCCGCCTCAGAACACACGTCAATGCCCAGCTGATTGAGAATGGTGTTCATCTCCACCAGCTTCTTTGCATTTTTGCTTGCCAGTACCAGCTTCATCTTCTTCGCTCCTTCTTACAGGTCCACACCCAGAACTTCTTTCTGGATGGACTGCAGCTGACGAATTCCCTTTTCGCACAGACAGACCAGCTCCTGCTGCTCGGCCAGAGTAAAGGGCCGCTCCTCGCCGGTGCCCTGAATTTCGATCAGACGGCCCTGATCGTCCATGACGCAGTTCAGGTCCACCATGGCGGCGGAGTCCTCTTCATAGCACAGGTCCAGCATGGGCTCATCGTCCACAATGCCCGCGGACACCGCAGCCACATAGCCGCTGATGGGATACTCGGCCAGCTGTCCGTTCGCCATCATCTTCTGGAAGGCCAGCATCATGGCCACAAAGCCGCCGGTGATGGAGGCGGTACGGGTACCACCGTCCCCCTGCAGCACATCGCAGTCGATGGTGATGTTCCAGGGGCCCAGCTTCTTCATGTCCACCACAGAGCGCAAGGCACGGCCTATCAACCGCTGGATCTCCGCGCTGCGGCCGTTCAGCTTCAGCTTGGAAATGTCACGACGGGAGCGCTCCCGGTTGGCACGGGGCAGCATGGAGTATTCAGCAGTCACCCAGCCCTCCCCCTCAGGGACATGGCGGGGAGGCTTGTCCTCCACGCTGGCGGTGCACAGCACATGGGTGTTACCGCAGCGGATGAGGCAGGAACCCTCAGCGAACTTGTTGATGTGAGGAATAATCTCGATGGGACGCAGGGCGTCGTTGCTTCTTCCGTCGATTCGGGACATAGTAAAACTTCCTTTCTTAAATCAGGGCCTGTGCAAACTCCAGCGCGTCAAAGGGCTGCAGGTCGTCAATACCCTCGCCCACGCCGGCGTACTTCACCGGCACACCCAGTTCCTGAGCGATGGCGATGGCAATACCGCCCTTGGCGGTGCCGTCCAACTTGGTGAGCACGATGCCGGTGATGCCGGCGGCCTCTTTGAACTGCTTGGCCTGAATGAGACCGTTCTGGCCGGTGGTGGCATCCAGCACCAGCAAGGTCTCCCGGGCGCAGCCGGGCAGTTCCCGGTCGATGACACGGCTGATCTTGTTCAGCTCGTTCATCAGATTCTGCTTGTTGTGCAGGCGACCGGCGGTGTCCACCAGCACCACGTCGGCCTTGCGGGCCTTGGCGGCGGAGGTGGCATCAAAGACCACGGCGGCGGGGTCCGCCCCCTCGTGCTGCTTGATGATCTCCAGTCCGGAGCGCTCGGCCCAGATGGTCAGCTGGTCGGCGGCGGCGGCGCGGAAGGTGTCCGCGGCGCACAGCAGCACCTTTTTCCCCTGACCCTTCAGCTGATGGCCGATCTTACCAATGGTGGAGGTCTTGCCCACGCCGTTCACGCCAATGAACAGAGCCACGCTGGGACTGGTGGACAGGTTCAGCTTCCCCTCTCCCACAGTCAGCATATCCGCAAGAATACGGCACATGCAGGCGCGGGCCTCCTCCACCGTTTTAATGTGTTCCTCCTTCACCCGGCGGCGCAGTTCCTCCACCGCCTTGAGGGTGGTGTCCATACCCATGTCGGACAGGATGAGGGACTCCTCCAGCTCGTCATAGAAATCATCGTCCAGTTCCGAGCCAAAGCTGGCAAAGATATTGATTTTTTTCAGCTTATCAAAAAAGCCCATGGATGTGTTCCTTTCTTACCAGTTGGGGTTGTGCGCGCCGCAGCGGGGGCATTGGGGGTCGTCTAACTCATGTTGGATGCCACAGGTGGGACAGGTCGTTTTTGCAATTCCGCCCCGCACCTCTTCCTCCTGCTCCTCGTAATAGTCGCCCCGGAACAATTCCAGCTTGCCGCACTCCGGGCAGGTAAAGATAGCCACATCCAGCGCGCCGGCAAGCAGGTTACCCCAGTCGCCCATGAACCAGCCGGTCTTGCCCAGCTGCACGTTTTCGCGCTTGACGAACTGCATGGGTACGTCACAGCGTAAGCATTTGAGTTTATGCACGGCACAACCTCCTTATCGCAGTTTCAGTTCCTTTTCCACATCGTTGAGATTGATGGTCAGCATACGACTAATCCCTTGCTCTTGCATAGTCACGCCATAGAGCACATCGGCCTCCTCCATGGTGCCGCGGCGGTGGGTAATGACGATGAACTGGGTCTTCTCCGACATGGTGCGCATGTAGTCGGCAAAGCGGACCACGTTGCTGTCGTCCAGCGCCGCCTCGATCTCGTCCATGACAACGAAGGGGGTGGGACGCACCTTGAGGATGGCAAAGTACAGCGCGATGGCCACAAAGGCCTTTTCACCACCGGACAGCAGGCTGATGATCTTCAGCGCCTTGCCGGGGGGCTGCACCTTGATCTCGATGCCGCAGTTGAGGATATCGTCCGGGTCTTCCAGCTCCAGGGTGGCCTTTCCGCCCCGGAACAGCTCATGGAATGTCTGACCAAATGCCTCATTGATGATCTTGAATTCCCGGGCAAAGATGGTCTTCATCTCGCCGGTGATACCACCGATAATAGTCTCCAGCTCGCCCTTGGCCCGCTGAACATCGTCCCGCTGGTCCGAGAGGTAAGTATACCGTTCATTGACCCGTTCAAACTCCTCAATGGCACCCAGATTGATGTGCCCCAGCGCGGAGATACTGCGTTTGAGTTCAGCAATTCTCCGGGTCGCCTTGGAAACCGACTCCAGCTCCATGCGCTGGGCCTTGGCCGCCTCGTGGGAGAGTTCATAGCTGTCCCACAGCTTGTCCAAAATCTGCTTTTCCTCCATGGCGGCGGCGGCGCGCTTATGCTCCAGATTGGAAACCTCCTGTTGTGCGCTCATCAGGTCCGCCGTTTTCTCCCGGGCCATCTTGTCCTTGGTATTGCGCTCACCCTCCAGGGCAAGCTTCTCCTCGTTCATGGCGCGCACCCGGGTGTTCTGACTCTCGTTCTCCTTGCGAAGGACAAGCAGCTGCTGCTCCTTCTCTTCAATTTCCAGACGCAGCTGCTCGTTTTTGCGCTGATAGTCGCCCATGAGGGCCTGAGAGTGGCTTCGGTCACCCGCCATGTCCCGGCGCAGTCCTTCCAACTGCTCCAGACTGGCGGAATTGGCCTCCCGCTCCGCCTGCAGGGCGGCGCGCTGGGTGGTCAGCCCGGCGATTTGCTCAGCAAGGACGGCCGAGCGCTCCTGCACCTGACTCTGGCCGGTGAGTTTTCCCTGGGTCTCGCTTTCCAGTGCGGCAGCCGCGCCTTCCAGTTGACCGATGCGGGTGCGAGCTGCGGCGGTGTCCTTCTCGATCTGCTGTGACCGGTGCCCAAGCAGCTCCAGCTCGCCCACCTGGGCCTGGCGCTGATGCTCCAGCTCGCTCACCACGCTGTCGCAGTGGTCGCAATATGCCTGCGCCTTGAGCAGGTCGTCCTCCCACTGACGCAGCTGGGTCTGGGCGGTGTCCATCTCATAGCTGGCGGCTGTGGCCTCCCGTTCCGCCTCGCGCAGTGCTTTTTCTGCCTGCGCCAGCGTTTCTGCCAGCTGACCACTCTGCTGATTGAGCCGCTCCAGCTCATTGGCTCGGCTGAGAATGCCTGCGCTGCGGCTGGCCGCACCGCCGGTCATGGAGCCGCCCGGATTGAGCTGCTGACCGTCCAGTGTGACGATGCGCAGCTTGTGGGCGTACTTGCGCGCACAGGCAATGGCACTGTCCAGATCCTCCATGACCACCACACGGCCAAGCAGGAAGGAAAACACGTCTGCATAGGTCTTGTCAAAGGAGATCAGCCGGTCGGCTACGCCCACAAAGCCTTTTTCCTTTTTCAGCTGCTCCTCTTCCCGCAGCTGACCGGGGTGAATGGCGCTCAGGGGCAGACAGGTGACCCGGCCGATGTCCCGGCGCTTCAGGTACTGAATGATGGCCTTGCCATCCTCTTCCCGGTCCACCACCAGATTCTGCAAGGCGCTGCCCAGAGCGGTCTCGATGGCCACGGTATATTTGTCGGGCACCTGCACCAGTCCCGCCACCGGGCCGTGGACATGCTGCAGCGCACCCCGTTCCACCTCGCTCATGACCGCCTTGACCGCCTTGGAGAAGCCCTCGTGCATCTTCTCCATCTCGGTCAGCATACGGATACGGGAGGTCAGCGCGTTCTCCTCCATCTGCAGCTTGACACAGCGGTCTTTGGCCTGCTCGGCCTTCTGTCGACGGGTGTCCAGCCGCATGGAATAGCCGTTGATGATATTCTTGACCGCGTCGCGCTCCTCTTCTGCTTTGGAGCGCTCCTTCCGGGCTTTATTCTGTTCCTTCTTCTCCTGCTCCATGCGCTCGTCCAGGGCCTGCAGTTCCTGCCGGACGGCTTCGTCCCGGTCCAGCACCTCCTGGGCGGCGGCGGCCAGAGCGGACAGCAGTGCCTTTGCCTCGGCAGCGTCGGCCTGCTCAGTATTCATGCGCTGGCGCAGCTGCTCCAGTTCCCGGGTGAGCACACCGGCAGACCGGGCTGCCTCTTCCGACTGGCTGCGCAGCTGCTCCAGCTGTCCGTCCAGATGGGCGATCTGGCTGTCGATCTGCTGCAGTCGGGCGTTGCGCTGATGGATCTGCTCCATCAGACCGCCCTCGCGCCCCTCCTGCTGGGCAAGCTCCCCCTGAATGCGCGTTACATTATCCTGATTGTTTGCGATGGTGTTATTGAGCACGGCCACGGCACTTTCCAGTTCCGCCGCACCGGACTCCCGCTCACGCACCTGTCCGCGCAGCTCTTCCATCTCCACATCCTTGGCCCGCATGGCCTCGTTCAGCCGCTCCACGTCGGCGTACAGCTGCTCCTGCTCCTGCTCCAGCTGCGTCTTGCGGCGCTGGGCCTGCTCATAATCTGAGGACAGGCGGATGCCGTTGGAGCGGATGCGCTCCAGCTGATCCAGCCACACAGAGATCTCCAGTCCGCGCAGCTCGTCACGCAGGATCAGGAACCTTTGCGCCTTCTCACTCTGCTGGCGCAGGGGCTCCACCTGCCCCTCCAGCTCCTCGATCTTGTCGTTGATGCGCACCAGATTCTCGTCCGTGTGGGCCAGCTTGCGCTCGGCCTCCTCCTTGCGGTGGCGGTAACGGGAGATGCCGGCGGCTTCTTCAAAAATCTCCCGGCGATCGGCGCTCTTGACGGACAGGATTTCGTCGATCTTGCCCTGGCCGATGATGGAATAGCCCTCCCGGCCAAGGCCGGTATCCATAAACAGCTCGTTCACGTCCTTCAGACGCACCGAGCGGCGATTGATGTAGTACAGACTTTCCCCCGTGCGGTAATAGCGGCGGGTGACCATGATCTCACTCTCCTCCATATCGAAGATATGGGTGGAGTTGTCCAGAATGAGCGAGACTTCGGCATAGTTGGTCTGCTTGCGCTTGGCCGTGCCGCCAAAGATCACGTCCTCCATCTTGCCACCGCGCAGGGCGCGGGTAGACTGCTCGCCCATGACCCAGCGAATGGCGTCGGAAATATTGGATTTGCCCGAACCGTTGGGGCCCACGATGGCCGTAATATCCTCACCAAAAGTGAGCACCGTTTTGTCCGGAAAGGACTTAAATCCTTCGATCTCCAATGCTTTTAAGTACAAAAAAGACACCTCTCCTCACACGGGGAATGTGTTATCACTATGGGATAAAAAGGCATATAGCATGCCCACAATATCAGATAGTATATTATAGCAAAAAAAACCGCTTTTTGCAATTGTTTTCGCCCCTGCAAAAAAACAAACTCACCCTGCGACTTGTTGTCGCAGGGTGAGTCGGTGGGATACTGTTTTCGGTTATTCCGCCTCGTGCTCCACCAGTTTCCAGGTGGCGTCGATCAGGTTCTTGAAGGTGGGGTCCTTCATGGCCTGAATGATAAAGCTCTGGCGGGGGGAGTTGATGTCCTCACCCGAGATCTGGAACATCCCGTACTGCTCACACAGGCCGCGCAGGCGGGCCAGCTGGGCCGGGGTGTTGCGGGTGGGCATATAGGTGACCGCGCCCACGCCCTCCTCCTTCAGACACTCAAACACGTCCTCCAGATAGTCGTCCTCAAACTTCTGGGCCTTCTTGTCGCCGGTGACGCTGTCGCCCACGTCGCCCAGATAGGCGTAGCACAGGTAGGCATCCACCTCAGCGCACAGCTTGACCATATCCGCCAGCTTGGGGCACTCGTCGGTAGCATCCACGAAGATCTTAGGCACAAAAGCACTCTTGAGAATACCCAGCAGGTCGTACTCATAGAAGGGATACTCCACGTCCAGCATCTGCGCTTCCTGCTTGGCAGACAGAGTGACTCCCATATCCGCCAGCTTGCGCACCACGGCTTCGCCCTTGCCCACCTGAGCAGTGAGCTTCTTGGCCAGCGCGTACATCAGATGCCGCTCGGTCACGCCGCCGTTGTTGGCCGCTTCGGACAGGGGCAGCACGTCCCGGTCATAGTCCATAGCCAGCTCGGGCAGCAGGGCGTTGATCCGCTCCACCATCTTGCGGTTGCGGGCGTGGCGAGCCGCCTGATAGGGGCGGAAAAACTCGGTGAGCACGTCGATCTTATCGTGGGGCACGGACTGGATGGTCATGTAGCTGACCCCGACCTGATCGGGGTTGTTGGTGCGCCGTCCCTCCAGCCGGGTGCCGTCCATGGACACGCGGCACTCCATGCCGATGGTCACCGGCATATCCACCATGCGGGCGGCCTGAAGAAACTCCCGGGCACCGGAGATGGAGTCATGGTCGATGATGCCCGCGGTACACAGCCCCTCCATCCGGGCGGCGTAGACCGCCGCCGTGGGCGAATAGGGCGAGAAGGAATAAGTGGTGTGAATGTGGTTGTTGATATACTCCGGTACCACAGGTGGGAACGCGGTCTGGGGCAGGATCGCCGCCAGATTGTTCAGCCGTTCCTCCTTGGTGGGTGCATTCAGCTTTTCCAGCACTTTGATGTCGATCATCGTGCCACCTCAGTTCATCATCACCTGACCGCCGGTAACAGGCAGGGCCTGCCCGGTCTCATAGCACTGCTCCACGCAGTACACCAGCGCCTTGGCCACGTCCTCGGGGGTGCAGCCGCGGCGGATGGGGGACTTGGACAGGTAGAACTCCTTCACGTCCTGCACGGTCTTGGCACCGGGCACCTTGCCCGCATTCAGGTACTGCACGAACAGCCCCTTCTCCGGGTCGGACCACAGGGGCCCGTCGTAGAAGTTGCCCGGGCAGATGGCGTTGACCTTGATCTGCCAGCCCACCAGCTCCAGGGCGAAGCTCTGGGTCAGACCGATGCCGCCGAACTTGCCGCCGGCGTAGGCGAAGTTGTTCTTGGAGCCCTCCAGACCGGACTTGGAGTTGATCTGGATGATGTCAAACCACTTGGTATTGTCCGCCTCGTACTGGGCCTTCATGATCTCCGAGGCGTACTTGGCGCAGTAGAAGTAGCCGGTGTAGTTGACCTTGGTGACAAAGTCAAACTGGGCGGGGGTCAGCTCCTCCAAACTGCCCGCCTTGAGCACGCCCGCGTTGGACACCAGAATGTCCAGACCGCCAAAGTGCTCCACACAGCGGATCATCAGCTGCTCCACGGAAGCGGGGTCGCCCACGTCCACCTTGATGCCCACGGCCCGCTCGCCCAGTCCGGCGGCGGCCACATTGGCCTGCTCCTCGTTCAGGTCGGCCAGCACCACGCTGGCGCCCTCCCGGTACATAGCCTGAGCGATGCCCAGACCAAAGCCCTGGGCGCCGCCGGTGACGATGGCAATCTTGCCGGCCAGACGGCCCTGGGTAGCAGGACGGTTATGTATGTTCTTCTTTGCGTATTCCTTTGCCTGTGCCAGATCCATAGTTATCTCTCCTTTTCTCATTCCACAGCCCGAAGCTGAATGATCAAATTGCCAAACGCCGTGGCCTCGATGGGCAGGGCGACGATCTGCTTTCCAGTGGCCTGCTCGGTCAGCTCGTTCAAAAAGCCGTTCTTGGCGCCGCCACCCACGATGTACAGCTTGCTGTAGGTCTTGCCCGTGTTGCTCTCCAGCACCCGGATGGCGTTCCGGTAGCACAGAGCCAGACTGCGGTAGGCGCAGCGGAAGTAGTCGCCGGGGACAGACAGCGCGCCGCCGGTGACCTGGTCAAAGGCCTGTTTCATGCTCTCCGGAGCGAGGAAGGCCGGGTCGTTAGCGTCCACCAGCACGTCGCAGGTGCTGGCCTGTGCGTCCACCACGATCTGGCCGAAGTCCGTGTCCGGGCACAGCTCCTTGCGCAGCTGCTGCACCAGCCACATGCCCATAATGTCCTTCTGATGGCGGTTGTAGCCCACGCCGCCCTCGTTGGTGCAGTTGGCCTTTCGGCTCTCCTCATGGGTGATGGGCTTGGCCGTCTTGGTGCCCAGCAGGGACCAGGTACCCGAGGACAGGTACAGCTCCTCCCCCTCCATGGGGATGCCCTCCACGGCACAGGCGGTGTCGTGGCCCGGGCCGAGAATGGCCGTGCAGCTGCCGCCCACCTCCTGCTCCACCTCAGGCAGGAACTTGCCAAGGCTGGTGCCGGCGGGAGACAGCTTGGGGAACAGCGCCTTGGGCAGGCCCAGACGCTCCAGCAGCTCCTGATCGAATTCCCCCGTCTGGGCGCTGACAAGACCCGTGGTAGTACCGTGGGCATAGGCCCGGCCCTTCACGCCGGTCAGCCGGTACATCAGATACTCCGGGATCATCAGAAAATCGGTGGCGCCCTCCAGCCGTCCGGCCACCTTATCCGCATACAGCTGATAAATGGAGGTGAAGGGCTGGAACTGGCAGCCCGTGTGCTCATACAGCTGCTCAAAGGGCACCAGGGCGTGCACCTGATCGATGACCGGCTTGGTGCGCTCATCCCGGTAGGCATAGCAGGGGTACACCGTTTCCTCCCCCCGCAGCAGCACGTAGTCCACGCCCCAGCTGTCAATGGACAGGCTCTCGATGGCGCCAAAGCGCTGGATGGCCGCACGGATGCCGTTTTTCACTTCCTGCAGCAGGCGCTCAATATCCCAAATCAGGCTTTCGCCCTGCCGGGTTGCCTCATTTGCAAAGCGGTAGACCTCCTCAGTCTTCAGCTCTCCGCCCTCTCTCCAGCCCACAATGTGGCGGCCGGAGGAGGCGCCCAGATCGATGGCCAAACAATAGGTCATATAACCGTTCCTCCCTCTTTTGGACAAACTGTCCCTTGTAGGTTTATTTTAGCATTGACGCCCCTTACAGTCAAGCCCTGCACATATACCTCCGGTCTTTCGTAGGGGGCGGCCGCAGATCATTAAGCCCCCCTCTGACGAGGGGGCTGTCGAGCGTTTGCGCGAGACTGGGGGAGAGAAATAATTGCACTGCTTTCTCTCCCTCCGTCTTCGCCTGCGGCGGGACTACTCATAGGCATAGCCTTTTTTGAACCATAGGCATAGTGCCCATGGTTTTCGTTATACAAAAAGGACGAGCCGGGCAAATGCCCGGCTCGTGCTCTTGCTTTGTATTCGGTTTAGCCCAGACGGGTGTCGTTTTCGTTTTCGACAACAAAATCGGCAAAGTAGTCGAAGGAACCCTTACCGCTGTCCTCAAACACGTTGAATCCGCTCAGGGTGACCACATCGGTCACGTCAAAGCGCTCCACATTCACAGTGGGCATTTCAAACATTTTTTTCATACCTGTCTGCCCTCCTATCAAGCGTCCGGTGTTCCGTTTTCGGTGAACGTGGGTCCGTCAGGATCATACTTACTGGCGGAGCCAGCGAAAGCCATCAGGGCCGCGTACAGGCCGGAATCATCCGTGCCGTCCTGCTCCAATCTTGACTTGCCATCGTTACGCACCAGATAGTTGAACACGCTGTCGGTGATGGTCTTCTCGACATTGTCCTTATCGGTAAAGGTGATAGCCACCTTGGCCGTGGCCAGGTCGGCCACGCTCAGACCTTCGATCTTCACCTGATACAGCAGATCGCCGTCCAACGTCTGGTTAAACTGGGCTCCATCTTCGCTCATCTCAACACCGTTGACAGTATAGCTGTAGCCCTTGTCCTCACCGATCTGGCCCGTCCAGAAGTACATGTTGAAATCCACCTGGTCGTCCAGAGTCAGGTTGGCAGAATGATAGGCATAGCTACCAGCAAAGTACAAATCACCGTTGCTCTTTTCAGCCTCCAGCAGAGCCGCGCCGTCTGTGCCGGTGGCGGTGATGCCCTCGTTGGCCAGAGCATTGGTCTTATACTCAAAATACTTCTGAGCCGCTGCGCCGTAGTTGAGCATGTCAACAATAACGGTGTGGGCATTGCTCATGTCGGGGTCATCCAGCACACGCTTGCCGTAGACCTTGATGGAGTCAGTCTCAACGTTGATGACCTTACCGTTGGCATCCTTGAACAGCACGACAATTTCCTCAGCCATCTGCTTGGCAGCCACGGGGACCGTGACCACGTAACAATCCTTCCCGTCCACAGTTTCCGTGGTGGGCGTTACCGTAATGGGATCGTTATCACCGAGGGTGTAGGAAGCACTTGCCACATCAACAGAACCCTTGTAAGCACGCAGGTTCACCTTCAGGTCCTTGCCGATGTTCATGTTGGTGCCGGCAGAGGCTTCGGCCAGCAGGTAC
>JAZNMM010000008.1:0-6734 GCA_045579605.1 Lawsonibacter sp. | reverse complement strand
TGGTGGGAGATGCGGGACTGGATTTTCTCGCCCGGACCCTGCGCACGCTGAAACGGGAGCATAACGTGCACTTCACCGTGGTCAACGGGGAAAACGCCTCCATGGTGGGCATCCTGCCCCGACAGGCGCTGGACATCTTTGATGCCGGTGCGGACGTGATCACCCTGGGCAACCATACCTGGAACAAAATGCAAATCGCCGACCGACTGGACAGCGAGCCGTGCATTCTTCGCCCGGCCAACTTTGCCAGGAAGCTGCCCGGGCGGGGCTACGGCGTGTATAAGGGACCGGAGGGCCTTCGCATTGGGGTGCTGTGCCTGATGGGACGACTGCACCTGAACTCCAATCTGGACAACCCCTTTACCACCGCGGATGCCCTGCTGGAAGACAGCGGTGCGGACATTGTGGTGTGCGACTTTCACGCGGAGATCACCAGCGAAAAGGGGGCCATGGGCTGGTATCTGGACGGGCGGGCGCAGGCGGTGTGGGGCACTCACACCCATGTGCCCACTGCCGACACCCAAATCCTGCCCGGCGGCACCGGCTTCGTGTCCGATCTGGGCATGACCGGTCCGGCCCGGTCGGTGCTGGGTATCCGCCCTCAGGACTCCATCAATCTGTTTCTGGGCGGCTTGCCCCGGCGGTTTGAGCCGGCGGACGGACCCTGTCGGCTGGACGCCTGTCTGTTCACCATCGACACCGACACAAAGAAATGCGTGCAGGTGCGCCGGGTGGACGTGTTTGAGTAAAGGAAAAGGGAGGGATACTCCGTGCTGAAAGTGATCCATGCTGCAGACCTGCATCTGGACAGCCCCTTCTCCGGGTTGCCGCCTGCCCGGGCGGCCCAGCGCCGGGAGGAGCTGCGCCAGCTGCCTGACCGGCTGGCCGAGCTTGCCAACGGGCGGCAGGCCGATCTGGTGCTGCTGGCAGGTGACCTGTTGGACAGCGCCCGGTGCACCCGGGAAACGGTGCAGGCGCTTGCCCGCGCTCTGGGACGCATCCATGCCCCGGTATTCCTTGCCCCGGGCAACCATGACCCCTATACCAACGACTCACCCTACGCCCAGCCCATCTGGCCGGACAACGTACATATCTTTACCTCCCCCGTCCCCGAAGGGGTGGTGCTGGAGTCGCTGGGGTGTACGGTATACGGCGCGGCCTTCACCCAGGAGCATCCCGAACGCGGCCTGCTGGAGGGATTTTGTGCCGGACAGGAGGATGGTCTGAGTCTGATGGTGGCCCACGGAAACACCATGGGGGAGGACTATGGAGGCATCACTCCGGCCCAGATCCGGGACAGCGGCCTTGCCTATCTGGCCCTGGGACACATTCACCAGGGCAGCGGTCTGCAGCAGGCGGGGGATACCTTCTGGGCCTATCCCGGATGTCCGGAGGGGCGCGGCTTTGATGAGACCGGAGACAAGGGTGTGCTGGAAGTGATTCTGGACGGTGGTCGGGTGCAGGCCCAGCTTCTTTCCCTGTGCAGCCGCCGCTACGAAATTCTGAATGTGGATGTGACGGATGCCGAGGACCTGACGGACCGGGTGGAGCGGGCGCTCCCCCTGACGGCGGACAAACACATCTTTCGCATTCGGCTTACCGGACAGGCGGAGATCTCTCCCGGGCAGCTGGAGCGCCTGGAGCAGACGCTGGCTCCGCGGTGCTATGCTCTGGAACTGCAGGACCGCACCCGAACACCCCAAAGGGTGTGGGAGCGGGTGGGGGAGGACAGTCTGACCGGACTGTTTCTCTCTGCCATGGCCGCCCAGCCGGAGGGGGAGCTGCGGGAACTGGCCGTGCGCTTTGGCCTGTCCGCGCTGGAGCAGGGGGAGGATGTGTCACCATGAAGATCATAGAGATGACGGCCACCTTCGGTAAGCTGAACCGGGCCCGGCTGACCCTGGAGGACGGGCTCAACGTGATCCACGCCCCCAACGAGGCGGGCAAGTCCACCTGGTGCGCCTTCCTGCGGGCTATGTTTTACGGAATTCCCACCCGGGAACGGGACAGAAAGGGGGTGCTGGCGGAAAAGAACCGCTGGCAGCCCTGGTCCGGCGCGCCCATGGAGGGCGAGATGCGACTTATCTGGCAGGGCAAGGACATCACCCTGCGCCGGTTCAGCCGGGGCAGCGTGCCCTTTGGGGGCTTTTCCGCCGTGTATACTGCTACCCAGGAACCTGTGCCCGGCCTGACCGGGGACACCTGCGGCCAGACCCTGCTGGGTGTGGGCCGGGAGGTGTGGGAGCGTTCGGCCTTTGTGGGCCATACCCCCACCCTTGCCATTGACGCGGCACCGGAGCTGGAGCGGCGCATCGCCGCTCTGGTCACCTCGGGGGAGGAGGAGGTCTCCTTCTCCCAGACGGAGCAGCTGCTCCGGGAGTGGCAGCGTCGGCGGCGGCACAACCGCACCGGACTGATCCCCAAGCTGGAGGAGGAACTTGCCCTGGTGCGGAATACCCTGGAACGCATGTGGGCAGCCCAGGAGCGCTTGGTCCGGGGAGAGCAGGAATGCCAGGTGCTGCAGGAGGAATTGGACCGATTGAGCGCCGAAGAGCACATACACCAGCGGCTGGCACAGCGGCAGCTGAACCGGCGCTATGCCCAGGCACTGATGGAGCAGGAGCAGATCCGGCAGCAGCTGCTGGTGCTGGAGGGGGTGCGCGCGGACTTCGGTGTGCTGCCCTCCAGAGAAGAGCTGCTGGAGTTGCGCACCCGGCTGGCTCATCTTGTGCTGCAGGAGAAAAACCGGCAGGATACGCCGGAGGAGGCCGTGGCCGCCCCCAAAGGGTTTGCCGGCATGGACGGAGTCCAGGCCGTTGCCCACGCCCACGACCAACGGCTGCGGGGCGAGCAGCTCCACAAACGCGCGCAAACACACCTGCGCCGCCGGCTGGCCGGGCTGCTGCCCGGCGCAGGGGTCGCGGCGGTGCTGGCGGCGCTGGCTCTGTGGCGGCCTGAGCATGCAGGGGGGCTGCTGAGCGCCGGAGCGGCGGCTGTGCTGCTCAGTGCGCTGCTGCTGTGGCGGGATAGGCGGGCCGCCCAGCGTGCCCGGGAGGAGCTGGTTGCCCTGCTGGGGCGCTACGGCGTGTCCCGGCCGGACCAGATCGTATCTGTGGCGCAGGAATATCACCAGCAGGAGCAGCGGATGAATTACCGCCGGGAAGAGCAGGAACAAAGCCGGCAAAGGCTGGAGCAGGAGCGGGACCGGTTGCTGGCCCAGGTGACCGCCTTTGCACCCCGTGTGTCCGGGCTCTCCCACGGCGTGGCTGCAGTGGAGCAGGCGCTGAACGTGCAGGAGGAAATGGAGCGCTGCGCCGCCCGGCTGGAAGCGGCCTGTCGGCATAGCCAGGCGTTGCTGGAACAGGGCGTGCAGGAGCTGGACACGCTGGAACAGTTGAGTGAGCCCCAGCGTACCCCGGACCAGACCAGAGCGGAGCTGGCCCGTGTGCGGGAGCTTGTGGCCATGGCCCAGAGCCAGACGGCCACGGCCCGGGGAGAGCTGCTCTCCCTGGGTGACCGGGCCCAGATGGAGGCAAGGGCGCAGGAACTGGAACATCAGCTGCGCCGCCGCCAGCAGGAATATGAGGCGCTGGAGCTGGCGCTGGACTGTCTGCGGCAGGCCAATGCCCGGCTGCAGGAGCGCTTTGCCCCGGAGCTGAACCACCGGGCGGGTCAGTTGCTGCAGCAGCTGACCGGGGGGCGGTATCGGGAACTTGCTCTCAACCGGGCCATGGAGGCCAGCGCCCGCAACGAAGAGGAGCTTTTGCCCCGCAGCACCCTGGCCCTGTCCCGGGGGACGACGGACCAGGTATACCTGGCGGTCCGGCTGGCGGTGTGTCAACTGTGTCTGGGTCAGGAGGACCCGTCCCCGCTGGTGCTGGACGATGCACTGCTCACCTTTGACGAGGAGCGGCTGGCCCTGGCACTGGACTGTCTGGCCCGATTCGGGCGGCAGGTGGTGCTCTTCTCCTGCCAGGAACGGGAGCTGCGACTGGGCAAGGGGAATATTCAGACCTTGCAATCCTGAGGGAAAGTGGATATAATATCCCAGGCGGGTTTTTTGGCCGATTGGCTGCCTTCGCCGCCCCGGGCGGTAAGTGGGGGCGCATAGACCCGCTCTGGAGGTAATGTTATGGAAAAGGAACCGCACAGCACTCCGACTGGCAAGACGGAGGGACTGGTGAACAATCTGTTTTATTGGGTGCAGACCCTGGTGTACGCGGTGGTGGCCATCGTGCTGCTGTTCACCTTTGTGGGGCGGCTGACCCGGGTGGAGGGGGGCTCCATGCTCAACACCCTGCACGACGGAGATATGCTGCTGCTGCAGTCCGTTGGCTATGAGCCAAAAGCGGGGGACATCGTGGTGCTGAACAAGACCACCGCGGAGACCACGGCGCTGCTGGGCGGGGACGCCATCGTCAAGCGGGTGGTGGCTGTGGGCGGCCAGACGGTGCGCATCGATTACAGCACCAGCACCCTCTATGTGGACGATCAGGCGGTGGACGAGCCCTACGTGCGGGAGTTCATGCACCTGCGCTCCGGACCCTATTCCGGCCAGACACCTTTTGTTGTGCCGGAGGACAGCGTGTTCGTGCTGGGAGACAACCGCAACGAATCCACCGACAGCCGACAGGAGATGCTGGGCCCCGTGCACAAGGACTATATCCTGGGCCGTGCCCTGTGTATCCTGTTCCCGTTTTCCGACATGAAGCTGCTGTAAACAAAACGAGCCGTCCGGCATTTGCCGGACGGCTCGTTTGCTCTGCTTGTCAATCGCCGATGACCAGATAGTGATAAACGGTGTTGGGATGGTTATGCTGGTAGTCCGACCCGGTGGTGTTGTACCAGGAGACGCTGTTGTTGGTCCATGTGAGGTGCAGGGTGGGAATGGAATTGCCTGCGGTGGGGTCCAGATAGGTGGTGATGCTTGGGTCGACCAGAGTGAACTGCGCGTTGCCGTACATGAACAGCAACTTGGGGGTGAAGTCAAAGCTCAGGGTGTTTGGATGCGCCTGTCCAAATTCACCGGTCCCGGTATAACTGCCGGTGACCAGACGGACCCGGTTGTTCATCAGCCAGGTCAGCGCCTGGTCCACCTTGCGGTTGTCCTCGTTGAAATCCTCCATCTGCACCGGGTCGTCCAGAGACCACTGGTTGAGCTGATAGTGTTCGGTGTGTTGGCTTGCCATATGATGATCCTCCTTTGTAGTGTGTGGGAAAATATCCCTCTAACCATGGGGAGAAACCGAGCCAAATGTGGACGAACGCGTCCACATTTGACAAAAAAACTTTTCAGACCCTTGCAGATGTGCTATGATAGGGAAAACGAAACGGGGGGCACAGGATGAAAAACACCACGCTATGTTATATTGTAAACAATGGCAAGTGCCTGATGCTCCACCGGATCAAAAAGGAAAACGACCTGAACCGGGACAAGTGGATCGGGATCGGCGGCAAGTTTGAGGACAAGGAGAGCCCGGAGGACTGCCTGCTGCGTGAGGTGCGGGAGGAGACGGGGCTGGAGCTGACCAGCTACCGCTACCGGGGCATCGTCACCTTTGTGTCCGACCGCTGGCCTACGGAATATATGCACCTGTTCACCGCCGACGGCTTTGCCGGGCAGCTGAAGGAGTGCGACGAGGGAGAGCTGGAGTGGCTGGACTGGGCGCAGCTCACCCAAATTCCCCACTGGGAGGGGGACGAGTTATTTCTGCGCCTGCTGGAGCAGGAGGAACCTTTCTTCTCCCTGAAGCTGTGCTATGAGGGAGAGACCCTTGTGTTCGCCGCCCTGAACGGCAGGACCATCAAAGAAAAGAGGGACGAGAAATGAAGCCTGTTTACGCCAATACCTTCGGCCTGCGTAAGGTGTGCAACCCCGAGGGGGAGATCATGGAGATCACCCTGGACGCCACCTACAAGTATATGGAAACGACCATGACCGTCACCGCCAACGGTGTGGAGGCGGTGTCCACCCCCGCTGCCGATCAGGTGGTCAGCATCGTGATGAACCGTTCCAGCGCCCTGTCCCTGCGGGCGCTGTTGGACAAGATGCTGGAGGAGGGCTGAACCTATGGCGGTCAAAGTGATCCTGCTGGATCTGGACGGCACCCTGCTTGCCAGTGACAAGACCATTTCTCCGGCCAACTATGCCGCACTGGAGCGGGCGGCGGCCATGGGGGTGCATATCGTCCCGGCCACCGGGCGGTTTTATGAAGCCATGCCCAAGGTGGTGCGGGAGCTGCCCTTTGTGCGCTATGTGGTCACGGTAAACGGGGCGGAGATTTTCGACGCGCAGGAGAACCGAGTGCTCCACCGGGAGGAGCTTGCGCCGGGAGAGGCTGTGCGCATCTACGAATATCTGGAGAGCCTGCCCGCTATCTGCGATGCCTATGTAGAGGGCTGGGGCTATATGGACCGCACGCATTACCAGCGCATTGACGAGTATGCCACTGTACCCTATGTGCGCACCATGCTCAAGGAGCTGCGTACCCCGGTGGACGACATGAAACAGCTGCTGAGCGGGCACAAGGTACAAAAGGTCATGGCCTTCTTCAAGGACATGGACCGTCGGGCGCTGGAACTGGAGCGGGTGCCCAAGTTGTTTCCCGATGCGGCGGTGAGCAGCTCCATCGCCAACAATATCGAGGTCAACGCGGCCCGGGCCACCAAGGGCGGCGCGCTGCTCAATCTGTGTGCTGTGCTGGGTGTGGACGTGTCAGAGTCCATGGCCTTTG
>JAZNMM010000007.1:0-4221 GCA_045579605.1 Lawsonibacter sp. | reverse complement strand
GGAAGGTGAAGTTGCCGGGAGTGATCTCGTTGCGGAAGGACTTACCCACCTGGCAAACACCGAAGGGCAGCTTCTTACGGGTGGTGCGCTGAATGTTATTGAAGTTGACGAAAATACCCTGAGCGGTCTCGGGACGGAGATACACGGTGTTCTTGGCGTCCTCGGTAACACCCTGGAAGGTCTTGAACATCAGGTTGAACTTACGGATATCGGTGAAGTTGTGCTTGCCGCAGTTGGGGCAGGGAATGTTGTGCTCGTCGATGAAGGCCTTCATCTCCTCGTTGGAGAAGGCGTCCACGGGCTTGGGCAGCTCAAAATTATTCTCCTTGCACCAGTCCTCGATGACCTTGTCGGCGCGGAAGCGCTCCTTGCACTCCTTGCAGTCCATCAGGGGATCGGAGAAACCACCGACGTGACCGGAAGCAACCCAGGTCTGGGGGTTCATCAGGATGGCGGCGTCCATACCCACGTTGTAGGGGTTCTCCTGGACGAACTTCTTCCACCAGGCCTTCTTCACGTTGTTCTTCAGCTCCACGCCCAAGGGGCCGTAGTCCCAGGTGTTGGCCAGGCCGCCGTAAATTTCGGAGCCGGAGAAGACGAAGCCGCGGCCCTTACACAGGGCAACGATTTTTTCCATGGTCTTTTCGGTGTTTTTCATGCTGCATACTCCTTTTTTATAGACTCGGGCTGTCAAGGACGCCAGCCCCTACGTTCGGTGCGTAGGGGGCGGCCCCCGGACGCCCCGGTTGGCTCAAGGCACAAAAAAGCGCCCAAAGCCGCAAAAGTTCGGCTCAGGGCGAGTTGTTTTCACAAACCCGTGGTTCCACCTGAATTCGCACCTGGCTGGTGCGCACTTCGTTTCCCGTAACGGAGGAGACCGGCGGACCATTTCCTGCCCGCGGCGACAGGGGGCCTTCTCCGTTTGGCTTCCGGGGGCTTGCACCGACCGCCCTCTCTCTGCGCTCCACCTTACGGATACTGTTCCCTGTTAAGCTTTGCGGATATTCTACTATACCAAATCGCCCCCGTCAAGGGCATTTTCGGGGTATTTCCTCGGACATTCCGGCCTGTTTTGGGTAAAAAAAGAAAAAATCGAAAAAATGTTCGATTTTTTCTTGACAAACTCGAACGTATGTTGTATTCTCATATCGAACATAAGTTCTGTCGCACACACAAACGGAAGAAAAGTCCGATTTTTGGGGCACTTCCGATGCTATAGTAACATCAACAAAGCCAAACAGGAGGGAATTGTAATGCAGACGACTTATTATAATGTGAATCGCCCCACCGGCACCATGATTGACCTGTGCCAGCGCCGTCAGCAGCTGGCTATGTCCCAGATGGAAAGCGGTCTTTGGCTGTACGAAGACAAGCCCCGCGCCCGCCGCACCCGCCGGGATGCGCGCCGCCGGGGCAGCGAGCTGACGGAACTTCTGACCAGCACCGGCGTACTGGTCATGACCATCGCGGGCACGGTGCTGGCCATGTGCCTGTAAGCCTGCCACTCATTTTTCTCTCTTTCTTTCCTTGTTGGCGTGACCCCGTTCCGGAACCGGGCGGGGTCGTGTCCGTTTCCCGAGCAAAATTTTCCACCCATCCGGCGTAGCCTTTTGGCGCAATTTGTGGTATGCTTATTTCCCATCCCATGGAAAAGGAGGCTCACCATGCGTATCGCCGGCCTGCAAAAGCTCACTCTGCTGGATTTCCCCGGTCACACCGCCTGCACGGTGTTCACCGCCGGGTGCAACCTGCGCTGCCCCTTCTGCCACAACAGCGAACTGGTCCTCCCCGAACGCAAGCCCACCCTCATGGACGAGGAGGATTTTTTCTCCTTTTTGAACAAGCGGCAGGGCATTCTGGAGGGCGTGTGCGTCACCGGTGGGGAGCCCCTGCTGCAAGGAGACATCGCCCCCTTCCTGGCCCGCATCAGGGAGCTGGGCTTCGCCGTCAAGCTGGACACCAACGGCTGCTTCCCCCTCTTGCTGCGTCAGCTGGTGTCGGAGGGTCTCGTGGACTATGTAGCCATGGACATCAAAAACTGCCCGGAGCGCTACGGCCAAACGGTGGGCATCCCCGATTTCGACCTGTCCGGGGTGAAGGAATCAGTGGCCTTCCTGCTGTCCGGCGGGGTGGACTACGAGTTTCGCACCACCATCACCGCCCAGCACCACGACGAAGGGGCGCTGCGCTCCATCGCCCAATGGATCGCCGGCGCCAAGCGCTATGCCCTGCAATCTTTCCGGGACTCCGGCGACGTGCTCACCGCCGGCCTGACCCCCTGTTCCCCGGAGCAGATGCGCCGTTTTCTGGCCCTTGTGACCCCATTTGTGGGCGAGGCCACCCTGCGCGGCACCGACGAAAACTGACACAAACCGAGCATTCACAAGGCTTTGACGGCTCTCCCGCCATTTTGGGCGGGAGAGCCGTTTAACACAATATCTTGTGTTGGCTTGAAAATATTTTTTCCATATCTTGTTTTTTGCCCTTGACAGGCAAACACGATATATGGTACATTTGACAGGCAACACCACCAACGGCAGGATCCGTTGGTTTTATCATCACGTGACAGAAGACAAAAAAGAGAAAGGAAGCGTGCACTATGTATATGGTCACCAAACGCGACGGCACCAAGGCCGCATTTGATGTTGCCAAGATCAGCGCCGCCATCACCAAAGCCTTCGAGGCGCAGAACAAGCAATTCCACCCCTCTGTGATCGACATGCTGGCTCTGCGTGTCACCGCAGAGTTCGAGCCCAAGATCAAGGACGGGCTCATCGCCGTGGAAGACATTCAGGACTGCGTGGAAAAGGTCCTGTCCGAGGCCGGCTATGCCGACATCGCCAAGGCCTACATCCTTTACCGCAAGCAGCGCGAGAAGGTGCGCAACCTCAACTCCACCATGCTCAACTACCGGGATCTGGTGGACGATTACCTGCAGATCAACGACTGGCGCGTGAAGGAGAACTCCACTGTCACCTACTCCGTGGGTGGTCTGATCCTGTCCAACTCCGGCGCCATCACCGCCAACTACTGGCTCAGCGAGATCTACGACCACGAGATCGCCGAGGCCCACCGCTCTGCCGATATCCACATCCACGACCTGTCCATGCTCACCGGCTACTGCGCCGGCTGGTCCCTGAAGCAGCTGATCCAGGAGGGTCTGGGCGGCATCCCCGGCAAGATCACCTCCTCCCCCGCCGGCCATCTGTCCACCCTGTGTAACCAGATGGTTAACTTCCTGGGCATCATGCAGAACGAGTGGGCGGGCGCCCAGGCATCTCCTCCTTCGATACGTATCTTGCCCCCTTCGTCAAGGTGGACAACCTGACCCAGAAGGAAGTCAAGCAGTGCGTCCAGTCCTTTATCTACGGCGTGAACACCCCCTCCCGCTGGGGTACTCAGGCACCCTTCTCCAACATCACCCTGGACTGGGTCTGCCCTCCTGACCTGGCTGATCAGCCTGCCATCGGGGGCGGCAAGGAGATGGACTTCACCTACGGCGACTGCAAGAAGGAAATGGACATGGTCAATAAGGCCTTCATCGAGATCATGATCGAGGGCGACGCCAACGGCCGTGGCTTCCAGTATCCCATCCCCACCTATTCCATCACCCGGAACTTCGACTGGAGCGAGACCGAGAACAACAAGCTTCTGTTCGAAATGACCGCCAAGTACGGCACACCCTACTTCTCCAACTACATCAATTCCGATATGGAGCCTTCCGATGTCCGTTCCATGTGCTGCCGTCTGCGTCTGGACCTGCGGGAACTGCGGAAAAAGTCCGGCGGCTTCTTCGGCTCCGGCGAATCCACCGGCTCTATCGGTGTTGTTACCATCAACCTGCCCCGTATCGCATACCTGGCTGAAAACGAGGCCGACTTCTATGCACGTCTGGACAAGCTGATGGATATCTCCGCACGCAGCCTTAAGACCAAGCGTACCGTCATCACCCAGCTGCTGGAGAACGGTCTGTATCCCTACACCAAGCGGTATCTGGGCACCTTTGCAAACCACTTCTCCACCATCGGCCTGATCGGCATGAACGAGGTGGGCCTGAATGCAAAGTGGTTGAAGGCCGACCTGACCGACAAGCGCGTGCAGGAGTTTGCCAAGGAAGTTCTGGATCACATGCGTGAGCGCCTTTCCGATTATCAGGAAATGTACGGCGACCTGTGCAACCTGGAAGCCACTCCTGCAGAGTCCACCACTTACCGCTTTGCA
>JAZNMM010000006.1:0-8696 GCA_045579605.1 Lawsonibacter sp. | reverse complement strand
ATACGGGCAGTTTGACCTGTTCATCGGCATGGACAGCGCCAACCTGCGCAACATGCACCGTATGCTCTCCGGTGACCCGGAGGGCAAAATTCACGCTCTGCTGGACTACGCCGGCCGGCCCGGTCAGTCCATCGCAGACCCGTGGTATACGGGCAATTTTGACGAGACCTATGAGGATGTGCTTGCTGGCTGTGTGGGTCTGCTCCACCAACTGACGGGGAAAACCGAACATTGACAGCAGATGCAACCCCCTTCTATAATAAAGAAAAAACGGAAAAGAGGCGCATCGTATGAACGCAAACGCTCCCATCGGTATTTTCGACAGCGGCGTGGGTGGCTACACCGTGGCCCGTGCCCTGCAGAAGCATCTGCCCAACGAAGACGTAATCTATTACGGCGACGGCTGCAACGCCCCCTATGGCAACCGAAGCAAGGAGGATATCATCCATCTGGTGCGCCAGATCCTTGACTTCATGGCCTCCAAACAAGTCAAGGCGGTGGGTATCGCCTGCAACACCATCTCCACCCTGATCGACGAATTTACCGGCTATGATTTCCCCATCTTCAGCATCGTGCAGGCCGGCGCGGACGAGGTGGTCAAGTGCGCTCCTGCCAAGGTGGGGGTACTGTCCACCTGCTTCACCGCCCAGACCGGTGCCTATGCAAAGCTCATCAACGCTGCCGCGCCCCAGATCCAGGTGCTGTCTCAGGGCAGCGTAAATCTGGCCGCTCTGGTAGAGTCCGGCACCGCCAGCGATGACGAGATCGCCGCGGAGCTGCATGACAGTCTGGGGCAGATGGCCAACGCCAACCCCGATGTGAACACGCTGGTGCTGGGCTGCACTCACTATCCTCTGGCCCGGGACATCATCGCCAGGGAGTATCCTCAGTTCACCAACATCATCGACCCGGCCATGGGTCAGGTGGAGCAGCTGCGCGCCTGTCTGGCCGCCAAAAACGCTTTCAACCCCAACGGCGGCAGCCTGAAGGTGTTCACCTCCGGCGAGTGCGCAAAGTACGAAGCGCTTGCCACCCGGCTGGGCATGGTGCTGGACGGCCCCGCCATCCAGCTGCACGTGGCCACCCCCCTGTAAAGAGATAAAAAGTTCCCCGCCCGCCGGCGGGGAACTTCTTTATTCGTCTTTCTTCTTCCACGAGAAGCCCGGGTCCCGCACCTGAAAGGCACCGCCGGATATTTCCACCACCTCGGCGGTGATGTAGCCGGCCAAGTCGCTGGCGAGGAAGGCGATCAGCTGGCCGATCTCCTCCGGCTTGGCCAGTCGGTGGGCGATGGTGGTGTCGGTGAGGAAGCCGGTGTCCCCGTACTTGTTCTTCAGCATTTCCGTTTCCGTAAAGCCCGGGGCCACCGCCACCACGCGGATGTGGTCGGCGGCCAGCTCGCTGGCCATGACCCGGGTCAGGGCGTTCACCCCCGCCTTGGACACGGGGTACGCCCCCTGATGGGTGAAAGCGATGCGCCCGCTGAGAGACGATACGTTTATGATGACACCGCCGCCGCTCCGGGCGATATAGGGGGACACGACCCTGGAGCAGTTCCACACGCTGGTGAGATTGGTGTCCAGCACGTTCTGCCAGACTTCTCTGTCCAGCGTCAGCGCCGCCCCGGGCGAGCCCCGCCCGGCGTTGTTGACCAGAACATCCACCCGGCCGCAGGTGTCCCACACCCATTGGACAAAGGCGGCAACGCTGTCCTCATCGGTCACGTCCGCCGTTTTTCCCTCCAGCAGCAGTCCTTCGGTTTTGGCGGTGGCCACGGCCTCGTCCAACTTCTGCTGGCTGCGGCCGCACACCAACACCCGCGCACCCTCCTTCGCCAGCACCTTTGCTGTGGCAAGGCCAATGCCCTGTGTACCGCCGGTGACGATGGTCACCTTATCTCTCAAGCCAAGATCCATACTGCTCCGTCCTTTCTTCGGTAAACACTCTTGTCTGACATGGTAGCAGGTTTTGGGGCAAAATTCAACCGGCGCGATGCTTGCGCATCACGCCGGTTTTCTCATCAAAGCTTGAAATAGTCCTTGGCGTTCTGGTAGCAGATGCCGGTGACGATCTGGCCCAGCATCTCCCAGTCGGCGGGATACTCCCCTTCCTCCACCCACTGGCCCAGCAGGTTGCACAGGATGCGCCGGAAGTATTCGTGCCGGGGGTAGGACACCAGGCTGCGGGAGTCGGTGGTCATGCCCACAAACCGGGACAGCAGGGACAGGTTGCCCACCGCCTTGAGCTGGGCCTCCATGCCATCGCGCTGGTCGCAGAACCACCAGCCGGAGCCGAACTGAATCTTGCCGGGGACGGGTCCTTTCTGGAAGCAGCCCATGAGCGTACCGATGGTGTAGTTGTCCTTGGGGTTGAGGTTGTAGAGGATGGTCTTGGGCAGCGCGCCCTTCTTCTCCATCTCGTTGAGCAGGTTGGACAGCTCCCGACCATAATTGTCATCCGCCGCGCAGTCAAAGCCCGTGTCCGCGCCGATGCGCTCAAACATGGGGGTGTTATTGTTGCGCAGAGCGCCCACGTGCAGCTGCATGGTCCAGTCCCGCTTGGCGTACTCCTGGGCCAGAAGCACCAGCTTTTCCGTGGTCTCGGGGCTGAAATCCTCCACGCTGTGGTCGGACAGGCGGCAGCCGTTTTCATGGAAGAAGTCGATGTGCTTGACGATGTCCCCGTCCACCTTGGACAGGTCAGGACGGAAGGTGGGCAGCACCCGCACAGGGAACTCATCCTTCAGCTTGCGGTGGTGTTCCAGCGTGTCACCGGGGGCGTCGGTGGTGCACACCAGCTCCACATTGGAGCGCTGGATCAGGCCACGGGCGGTGAAGCCCTCCTTGGCAAGGCAGGAATTGACCTGCTCCCAGATGGCCTTGGCTGTCTTGGGGCTGAGGGGCTCGTCCACATTAAAGTACCGCTTGAGTTCCAGATGGGTCCAGTGGTACATGGGGTTTCCGATACACATGGGCACGGTGGAGGCAAAGGCCATCCACTTATCAAAGTCGTCCCCGTTCCCGGTGATAAGCGTCTCGTCAATGCCGTTGGTGCGCATGAGCCGCCACTTGTAGTGGTCGCCGCCCAGAAACAGCTCCGTGGCGTTGCGGAAACGGTGGTCGTTGGCGATCATCTCCGGCGAGAGATGGCAGTGATAGTCGATGATGGGCAGCTGCTCGGCAAACTCATGATACAGCCGCTGAGCCGCTTTATTTTTCAGCATGAAATCCGGATGAATGAATCCCATGGTTGGTCACTCCTTTCATTTGTTTGATAGTAACACAGACTCCGCCGTTTTACAACCGTTTTTTCCCTGCGAGGCAGGAGCGCCGGGGCACTCCTGCCACGGTTTCCGTCACCCGATCAGTCGTCCCGCCCCTGCCACAAAAGCGCACAGGCACGCCCCCACCAGGGTCGGCAATACAACGGCCAGCGCTGTCCATTTCCCGCTGCCCGTCTCTTTGGCGATGGTCAGGCAGGTAGTGGAGCAGGGCCAGTGGAACAGGGAAAACAGCAGAGTGCACACCGCCGTCACCCACGTCCAGCCGTTTTCCACCAGAATGGCGCGCAGGGCGGTCAGGTCGTTAAGCTCCACCAGCGTTCCCTGAGCCAGATAGGTCATCAGCATCACCGGCATCACGATCTCGTTGGCCGGCCAGCCCAGCAAAAAGGCCAGCAGAATGGTCCCGTCCAGCCCGAGAAACCGCCCCACCGGATCCAATGCCCCGGACAGGTGGGCCAGCAGGCTGGTCTCCCCCACCTGCAGGTTGGCCAGCAGGAAGATGACCAGTCCCGCCGGGGCGGCCACCGCCACCGCCCGCCCCAGCACAAACAGGGTGCGATCCAGCACCGAACGCACCAGCACCTGCCCCACCCGGGGTCGACGGTACGGGGGCAGTTCCAGCGCAAAGGAGGAGGGCACGCCCCGCAACACCGTAGCAGACAGCAGCCGTGACGTGCCCAGCGTCACCCCCACCGACAGCACCAGCGTCCCCAGCAGCAGCACCGCCGCCCCCAGAGAGTGCAGCACGCCTCCCTGCCCGGCAAAGAACATGGTGATCAGGGCAATCAGGGTAGGAAAGCGACCGTTGCACGGGGTGAGGGCATTGGTGACCACCGCGATCAGCCGCTCTCTGGGCGAGTCGATGATGCGGCAGCCCGTCACCCCGCAGGCGTTGCAGCCCAGCCCCATACACACGGTGAGCGACTGCTTGCCGCACGCCCCCGCCCGCTGAAAGGCGTGGTCCAGCACAAAGGCCACCCGGGGCAGGTAGCCCAGATCCTCCAGCAGCGTAAACAGTGGAAAAAAGATAGCCATAGGGGGCAGCATCACTCCAACCACCCAGGCCAGCACCCGGTACACCCCATCCACCGCCGCCGTCACAATCGTAGTGGGTACGCCCACCGCCAGCAGGCCGTCGCGCAGCAGCTCGCCCAAGGCAAACAGTCCGTCAGACAGCAGCCGGGAGGGCACGTTCGCCCCCACCATGGTCAGCCACAGCACTCCGCCCAGCAGCAACAGCATCAGGGGCAGTCCCGTCCGCCGTGCCGTCAGCAGCCGGTCTGCCCGGCGCTGGCCGGCCAACGGGTCCTCCCGCTCTTTGCGCACCGCCATACGCACGCAGCGTCCGGCCAGCCGGGCACGCTCCTGCTCGGTGCGGGCAGGCCGGGGCGCACTCCGGGTACTGCCGGGGTGGGAATGCAGCTCCACCGCATCCATCAGTTCCTCCAGTCCCTCCCCCCGCCCGGCGGACGTAGGGATGACCGGTGCTCCCAGCTGCCGGGACAAGCTGGCTGCATCCACCTGCAGTCCGTGCCGCCCAGCCTCGTCCATTAAATTCAGGCAAACCACCACCCGGTCCGTGCGTTCCATCACCTGCAGCGCCAACAGCAGGCTGCGCTCCAGGCAGGTTGCGTCACATACCACCACCGTCACATCCGCCTGTCCGCTGTCCAGGAATTCCCCGGCGACCTCCTCCTCCGCCGAGTGGGGGTCCAGAGAATAAGTACCGGGCAGGTCCACAAGCCGAAACGTCCGCCCTCGGTGGGTGTACGTCCCCTGGGCCACCGCCACCGTCTTGCCCGGCCAGTTTCCCGTGTGCTGACGCAGCCCGGTCAGGGAATTGAACAGGGTGGATTTGCCCACATTGGGGTTGCCCGCCAGGGCGACTACACGCCCCTGTGCCCCCGGCCGCTCCACTCTCATGCACTCCCCTCCCCATCTGCACACCGGACAAACACTTGTCCCGCGTCTCTGTTCCGCAGGGCGATGAGCGCCCCCCGAACCCGATAAGCCGACGGGTCCCCCGCCGGGGCGGTCAGCTCACAGTCCACCCGTGTTCCGGGCGTAAAGCCCAGTTGCGCCAGCCGGCGGGCCATGGCCCATTCTCCCTCCAACCGGCTGATATACGCGCCCTGACCCACGGTCAGCGCGCTCAATGGCAGTTCCATCTACCATCACTCCTTCCATCTCGGCCCTGCCCCGCCCTGACGGCGGGGCGGCATACCATTCTACGCCGGTGTCCGGGAGTGGGTGCAAAAAACGACCCCGTGCCACGGCACGGGGTCGTTGTGATGATGGAACTTATTCCACCGAGATCATATAGTAGTAGACGGGCTGACCACCGGGCAGGAGGCTGACCTCCGCCTCCGGACAGGCAGCGGCAAAGATGGCCTGTGCCTGCTCGGCCTGCTCCTGAGTGACGTCCTCACCGTAGAAAATGGACACAAATTCCGCGCCCTTCTCCCCTTCCGCCTTGGCCAACTGCTCCAGCAGGGCGTTCAGGTCGGTGTCGGTACCGAACAGCTGGTGCTCGGCCAGTGCCATGTAATCGCCCTGCTTGATGGCAAATCCGCCAAAGTCCGAGTCACGGGCGGCGTAGGTGATCTCATCGGTACGCACACGGGCGAAGGCCTCCGTCATGGCAGCGGTGTTGTCCGCCTCGTCCGCGTCCGGGTCGGCGCACAGCATAGCTGCAATACCCTGAGGCACCGTTTTGGTAGGAAGGACCACCACCTTCTTGTCCTCACAAAGGGGCACACACTGCTCCGCAGCCATGATGATGTTCTTGTTGTTGGGCAGAACGTAAACGATCTCCGCCGGAGTGGCATCGATGGCCCGGAGAATGTCCTCGGTGGAGGGGTTCATGGTCTGACCGCCACCCACCAGAGCATCCACACCCAGATCGCGGAACACGGCTTCCAGGCCCTCGCCCGCGCACACGGCAACATAGCCAAACTTCTTCTCCGGAGCGGCGTGCACCGGCCCGGCATTCTCCAGCTCGGCCTCAACAGCCTCCAGATCGTCGGTGCTCTGGGCCTTGCGGCCGGCGGCCAGATCGTCCCGCTGGGTGACCATGTTTTCGATCTTGGCCAGCTCCAGCACGCCGTACTTCTGGGCCTCGTTGAGAGCGTCACCAGGGGTGTTGGTGTGCACGTGGACCTTGAACGCCTCGTCATCCTCGCCGATGACCAGACTGTCACCAATGCTGTTGAGGTACTTGCGATAGGGCTCCAGGTCCACCTCGGCCCGCAGCTTGCGCACGATGAACACGGTGTCAAAGGCAAAGGTGATCTCCTCGTCGGCCAGAGCGGTGAACACGGTATCCTCCGCCTCGTCGGCATCCTCCGGCACCTCAGGCATGGGCACGCCGCGCATCTCGTCCAGCATACCCTGCAGAATGACCAGGAAGCCCTTGCCGCCCGCATCTACCACGCCGGCTTTTTTCAGCACGGGATTCATGTTGATGGTCTCTGCCAGCGCCGCCTGCCCTTCGGCAATAGCAGCCTCCAGCACGGCCTCGGCGCCGTTGTCCTCCCGGGCCTTGCCCGCAGCGGCTGCAGCCGCAAGACGGGACACGGTGAGGATGGTGCCCTCGGCGGGCTTCATCACCGCCTTGTAGGCGGCGGCCACACCAAAGTCCAGCGCGATGGCCAGATCCCGCCCGTCAATGGTCTCTTTCTCCTTGACCGCTTTGCCGATGCCCCGGAACAGCAGGGACAAAATCACGCCGGAGTTGCCCCGGGCCCCGCGCAGCAGCGCGCTGGCCACCGCGGAAGCGGCAGCGCCCACGGTAGGGTGGCTTTTCTTCTTCATCTCTGCAGCGGCGGCGGAGATGGTCAGACTCATATTTGTGCCGGTATCACCGTCCGGGACCGGGAACACGTTCAGGTCATTGATAGGCTGTTTTTGCAGATTGATGGCGGCGGCGGCATGGATGACCATCCGTTGAAAAAGCCCCGCGTCAATGGTCTGTATCATAGCGACAAATTTCCTTTCTGTATCGGCTGTGGGCTCACACGCGCATGGCGTCCACACACACATCCACGGACTTGACCATAAAGCCGGTGGTCTTGCTGACCACGTAGCGCACCTCGCTCATGATGGAGCGGCACACCGTGACCAGATTAACTCCGTTTTCCACGATGATGTGAAGCTCGATGGACACGGTGTTGTCCTCGTTATAATATACTTTCACGCCCTTGGACATGGACTCCCGCTTAAGCAGGTGGACCAGACCGTCGGTAGCGGAACGAACCGCCATGCCTTTCACGCCGTAGCAGTTGGTAGCGGCCGCACCGGTGATGTTGGTGAATACCTCGCTGCTGATGCGGATCTCACCCTTTTCCGTCTGCAGTTTCATAAAGGATACCCTTCCTTTCCTTGGGGTGTTGGAACATTCCTGTTCATAATACATTGTAGTCTATTTCCCGCAAAATTACAAGCAAAACTTAACGCCGGGGGCGTCCCCGGCGTTATGTCAACTATTCTCTGAAGCCGCGTATCCGACCCAGCCGCTGGGGATCGATCCGTTCCCGGCAGGCGGGTGTGCGGTACAGTCCAGACAACAGCATACTGCCAAACAACCCGCAGGCCAGCAGCTCTCCCCCGCCTACGGTAAGGGCGTTGAATGCAAATGCACCCCAAAAGGCAGGTCTGCTCCCCACCTCAAAAAAGGCCAGCTCCGCACCCACAATGACCGCGTTGCACACCACGGCGGGCACAGGGGCCAGCCAGCGGCTGCGCAGCCGCTCCGTCCACAGGCAGGCCAGCAGGGTAGCCGCCGAGCCGAACACCACGTCCAGGGCAAAGGGCGAGAACAGGTTGGCGATCACACAGCCTACAACCAGTCCCGGTGTGGCCGCCGGGTAGAAAAAGGGCAGCACGCACAGGGCCTCCGCCACCCGCACCTGGATCTGCCCGTACTGGGGGATGGGCAGAAACTGCGTCAATGCGGCATACACCGCGGCCAGCACCGCGGCAAAGGTCAGCTCCCGAAGGGTCATGCGCTTCATAGTAATACCTCCATTTTTTGTTTAGAGAACGGTAAAATACCGAACGAACACAGCTAAACAGCCGCTCCCCTTGGGCTTCGGCCTGTCATGCCTCGGTTTCCTCGCGGTCGGGTGGATAACTCCGCCGACTGCGTGGACAAACAGATGCCGCCTTGCGTCATCTTCGGTTTGTCCACATCCGCTTTGTCGTTATCTCCCCTGCTCGGGAATTCGGCACTTCGCTGTGCTTGGACGAGGTGTGGAAACTCGTCGGGATGGAGTATATCATATATTCTCCCGTCACGCCACCCTTTTCTTCGTATTTTCCACTTGCCACCGGCCCAAAAGTATGCCATAATACCATCGTCCACTTTCTCATGCAGCGGTATCGAAGTGGTCATAACGGGGCTGACTCGAAATCA
>JAZNMM010000005.1:0-9226 GCA_045579605.1 Lawsonibacter sp. | reverse complement strand
GGTGCGGGCCGCGAAGATCAGGGTGTGCAGCCGCATGGAAATGCACACTCTGCCCCGGGCCACCACGCCCATCAGCTCCTCCGGGGTGAGCGACTGGTCCAGCAGAGCGGCGGGAGTGGTCATCTGGGCCATGACCTGGGCGGAAAGGGCCCGGTCGCTATCCGGCTGCATAAGCACGAACAGGCTCATCAGCCCGTGCTTGTTATACAGGTGGTCGCACACTGCAGCCAGTTCCCGGGCAAAGTCCTGGGTGTCCGGCCAGCTGCGCACAGAAATCACCACAAAGGGCCGACCGGCGGGCAGCTTGGTAGCAGACAGGATCTCGTCCACCCGCTCGTCCACCGCCCACTGCATGGTAAACACCGGGTCTGCGGTCACGTGCAGGTCCTTCCGCTGCACGCCCATGTCTCGCAGCTCCTGCAGGGAGCTGTGGTCCCGCAGGGTGACCAGGTCAGCCTGTTCCACCGCCCGGCACACCTGCCGGCGGTTGCCCGCACGCAGCACCGGGCCGATGCCGTTGGCGTAGAGGGCCACTTTCTTGCCCATGCGCTTGGCCAGGTGGATCAGGGACAGGTAGTACACCAGCGACCGGGTGGAGGTGCGGTCCTGCAGCAGGCTTCCGCCGCCGGACAGCAGCAGGTCACATTCCTTTACCGCCTTCCACACCTGACCCAGACTGAACCGGGACACGGCATTGAGCCCATAGCGCTGGGTGGTCTGGACCGGGTCGTTGGACAGGACCGTGATGGAAATATCGTCGCTGACAGAATATATCCCATCCCGGATGGACTGGAGAATGGCATCGTCTCCGGCATTGGAAAAGCCGTAATATCCGCTGACCAGAACATGGTGCCTGCGGCGGCACACCTGCTCGTACATATCCAGACAATCCTGGGCCATACGATGTACGGAATAGTGGTCAAAAATCACCTGACGGCCGTACTGTCCCGCCTGTTCCTTCTCCTCCGGGCTCATGCCCAGCGCGTGGATCAGGTCCTCCAGCAGCCGCTCCGGCGTGGACTGCTCCAACCCCCGGCAGCAGAAGTTGCCCAGTTGGGCCTGCTCCAGCTTGTCCGGCCCAAACAGGCCGTGATAGCCCTCGTTGCCCGCCACGATGACGGGCTTTCCCGCCGCCATGGCCTCTAGCGCGGAGCGGGACACGCCCACGAACACATCGCCTGCGGCGGCGATCTCGTTGATGTCGGTGCGTGGGCCGGTCATGGCGACCACGGTGCGGCCCAACTGCTCGTTCACTTGCTGTGCCTGCGCCTTGAGCTCGTCAAATACGTTGCCGCCACCGGCAATGAGCAGCTGCACCCCGGGCACCGTCCGGTCCAGGTCGGGGGCGATCTGGATCATGTGCCGGGCTACCAGCGCCCGGTCCTCGTCCATGCGGCTAACGTAGGACACCACCGGACGGTGCGGGTCAAGTCCGAACTCCGCCAGCACTCCCTCCCCCGAAATTTCGGGAGAGAACTTGTCCGTGTCGATGCCGTTGATGGTAACGCGGATATGCTCTTCTCTCACACCGTATTCCCGTATCAGGTATTCCTTGATGTCGTCGGACACGGCAACGGTGCGCTGTCCCCAGTGGGTGAGGTAACGCAGGCCGCCGCCGGTGTGGAACACCCAGTGTGCGGTGGTAACAAAGGGAAACTTCATGCGCTTATGCAGCAGACCGCACAAAAAGCCTGGGATGCGGGCATGGGCGTGGACCACATCGGGCTGCTCGTTCTGGATGACCTTGCGCAGAATGTGCAGAGACCGGCGCATACAGCCCAGACTGCGCCGGTGCAGGGGCGCCTGGTAATGGCGGATACCGGCCTGCAGGATCTCCGGAACATACACGCCGCCGTTGGACACCACGATCACGTCATGCCCCATGGTCCGCAGCTGCTTGGCCAGCTCCACGATGTGAGTCTCCGCACCGCCGATATCCAGCCCCATGGTGGCCATCAAAATCTTTTTCGCCATTTAATTGATCTCCGTGATCGTGCCGCCGAACTGGGAGCTCTTGGTGTACAGATCCAGAGACAACCCCACCGCGATGTGGCTGGTTCGGTTGACATAAATGTGCTGTCGTTCATCCCGCATGGCCTTGGCATCCACGTGGAGGGTCACATTGTATCGTCCCTCAATGGGCGCCATAACGTAAGTTCCGTCCGCCTTGAGCAGGGAGATGGCGCAGTCCTCTACCTCCACCCCGGCCACAGTGCCTATCGCGTACTTGGTCTCCCCGTCGTACAGGGTATCCCCCTCACGCAGGCTGTCCAGCCGGCCCTTGGGCATATTGGTAATGGTGATCTCATAGCTCACGTCCTGCAGAGGTGCGGCGACCACCGAAACGGGTGTGAACTCGTCTTTGGTGACAAAGGCCGCCACCAGCACCACCGCCAGCAGGAGCACGCCCACGTCGATGACGCTGATCCGCCCGAACAGGCGGCCATTCTCGTCAATGATCTTCTTCATGTGGCATCAACCTTTCTCCACAGACAGGATGTATCCCGCGCCGTAGTAGTCCGGACCAAACACCCGCACGGAGGTGCCCGCCCGGATCTCCAGACCGCTCTCCAGCACGATGTTGCTGTCGCTCTCAATTGCCAGGGCGGTAACTTCCATAATGACGTTGTAGCGCTCGGGCACCTCGGCAAACTGGAACGTGCCCTCCAGCTCGTTTTTGGTCAGGGTGCGGGCGGGGTTTACCTCCACCGAGGTAACGGTGCCCATGGCCTCCTTGCGGGTACGCTCATGGATCTGGTCTCCCGCCTTGATCATCTCAGCCGTCTGCTCATGAAGCTGCTCCAGCTCCAGCACATAATTCACGGTGTTCTTCCCGGCGGGAGTGCCGGCCTCGGGGTCGGCGGGGGCGGCGTTGCCGGCCATCTTGACGGCCACCACGGCCGCTGCGGCCACCAGTACCACAGCGATCAATCCGATGTCGAACAAGTTCAGCTTCCACTTGATTCTCTTTTTCTCACTCATGGCGGTTCTCCTCCATCGCTTTATAATATACGTCTTCTATATTCTGGGCAAAGATCTCCGCGGTAAACCGCTGATGGAAGATCTCCACCGCTCGCGTGCGCATTTGGGCAAGGGTGTCCGGCTGGTCCATCAGCCGGGCGATGCACCGGGCAAGGTGGTGGCTGTTCCGGTTTTCAAACAGCAGACCGTCCTGCTCATCGTCGATGAGCCAGGGGTTGCCGCCATAGGTGCTGACCACCGCAGGCAGGCCCATACTCAGTCCCTCCAGGATGGACAGGCTGGAGGTCTCAGTCCCGTAAGAGGCGTTGAGCTGCAGGTCCAGCATGGACAGCACCCCGGCCACATCGCTCTGGAAGCCCATGAACACCACCCGGTCGGAAATGCCCATGTCCTGTGCCTGCCCGCGCAGCTCCTGCTCATAGGTGCCGGTGCCCGCCACCAGAAGCCGCAGGCTTCTTCCCTCGTCGGTCAGCTGTTTGACCGCCTCAAGAATGTGCAGGTGGCCCTTATAGGGCTCAATGCGGGCCAAAATGCCCAGCACGAACTCCCCCTCCTGCACCCCCCACTGCTCCCGCAGGGCCGCGGTCTGCTCCGGGCTTTTGCGCTCCACCGGCGTGACTCCGTTCATCATCACCGTGATGTGCTTTTTGCTGATGCCCCCATCGGTGAGGTTTTCCGCCGCCGCGGGGCTAACGGCGATGATGTGGTCGGAGTAATACTCGTTAATGAATTTATTCACCCACCGGCCGGGGGGATACTTCAGCTTAGCCGGGACGGGGAAGGCGGAGTGACGGGTGTAGATGACCACCTTGCCACAGCGGCGGCCGGCAATGCGGCCGGACAGTGCCCCGTGGGTGTGCACGATGTCCGGCTGTACCTGTCGGATGAGCTGCTCCAGCTCCTTCACATCGTCCTTGTGGTAGGAGCGGTCGGTCAGTCCGTCCACCTCGTACACGGTGGTGTCCAGCTCCTCCAGAGGCTGCTTGAGCAGGCTGCCCCGGGGCAGAACCACGGAAACGTCAAAGTTTGTCCGGTCGGCCCGGCTCATATAGTTAAGAAGCACCCGGCCCGCGCCGCCGATGTTGGTATCGCTGATGACATTGAGTACCCGGATCACGCGTCCCCCTCCTTTTTCAGTTCGCTCCAGCGGGCGGCCACCATGCCCAGCGCCAGATAGGCCCAGAACAGGAACATCACCCGGTAGTTGTAGAAAGAATAGTCGGTCATAGCCTGCACCATGAACCCGGCCACACCGGACAGGAAGGCCACCTGCAGCAGCCGCCCCTTACTGTCCCGCTCCTTATGGGCGGCGGCGCACAGGCCGCGCACATACCAGAACAGGACCACGCAGAACAGGATCAGCGCCACGATACCCGCGTCCGCGGTGATCTGCAACAGCAGATTGTGGGAATGGGGGGTGACGATGGAGTCATAGCTGTAGGTGGGATAGACGGTGTTGAAGGCCGCGTCCCCCGGGCCCACGCCGCATAGCCAGTAGTCCTTGAGCATCCGCAGCGACCCCATCCAGATGGACACCCGGTAAGAGGTGGAGCGGTCACCCAGATTGCCGATGCTGGTAAAGCGCTGAACGATGGTGTCCGGCAGAACAAAGTAGAGAACCACCAGCGCCACCGGTGCCAGCGCCAGCAGCTGGGGCTTGAGCAGGACCACGAAGACCGCTGCCGCAAACAGCAGCGCCAGCCACGCGCCCCGGGAGAAGGTGAGCAGCATGCACGCACACAGCACGCCGCAGCAGCCCAGCCAGAACAGGCGTTGCTTCTTCCCCTTGGCATTGAGCAGGCACGCCCCGCCCAGAGGGAGCATGAGCACCAGATACTGCCCCAGCATATTGGGATTTTCCAGCGTGGAGGAAACCCGGAATTCGATGCCGGAGAACATGGAACTGTCCACCCAGGCTGCCGACTGATAGCCGATGCGGAACACATACTGGATGATGCCGTACAGGCTGACCAGCACACCGCCCAGCACCATCAGCTTCACCAGCCGCTCCAGTCCCGCCCGGCTGTCCACGCTGTTGACGGGGACGAGGGCAAAGGCGGTGAAAAACACCGTCAGCAGGCCGATAGGCAGGCTCTCCCGGGGTGTGACCGAGGCCAGCGTACCCACAGCGTACACCACGCAGTAGAGCATCACGTATTTGTTGATGGGCGTATACACCAGCTTGCGCTCACGGTCACGGGCAAAGCTCAGCAGCAAAGAGCACACCGCCACCGCTTCCAGCGCCGCCACCACCATGGTGGGCAGCAGTGCCCCCAGAGCCACGGGGAGCATACACCAGAACCACAGCTGGGTGAACATACTGTCTCCCAGCAGTTTTTCAAGCCGCAGCTTCTCATACAGCCAGCACACCAGAGCGTGCACCCGCGCCCAAAGCCACGCGAATACGCTTGCCTCCGACAGGGCCTGTCCCCGCCGGGAGGGGTTCAAAAAGGCGTGTACCACCCGACTGCGCTCCCATTGACCGCCGATCCAGCGGCCGGCCGCGGCCAGCCAGCGCCACAGAATGCTGGCTCCCAGAATATTCCACACTCGTTCCATTGGTTCACCCTCGTTTCAGCAACCGTTTTACAAGGCCGATGGCCAGCTTCGCTTCATCCAGTCTCAGAGCCAGTGCGGCAAGGAAGTACACTCCCACGCCCACACCGGCGGTGACCGCCAGCAGCACCAGCTCGCCCACCTTGCCTGCCGGAAGCAGCCCGGCCAGCACACCGGACAGCAGCCCGCACGCCAGTGCCATGAGCACCGTGGCCGCCAGCATCTTCAGCAAATCCGTCCAAAAGGCGCGGTCGAATACCCTTTGACCCGTTTTCTCCAGCGGCAGCAGAAGCAGCAGCGCGTATACCGTGGAGGACACCGCCGAGGCCATGGCAAGACCGGCCACCTGCAGCCGCTGGGCCAGCAGCGCGCACAGGGCCACATTTATTCCAATGGACACCGCGCCCGCCACCAGCGGCGTGCGGCCGTCCTGCCGGGCGAAGTAGGCGCGGCTGAGGATATTCTGTACCGCATAGCCCGCCATGCCAAGGGATACCCACACCAGTCCCTGAGCGGTAATGTCCACGGAAAAAGCGTCAAACTCGCCTCCGCCAAACACAAAGGACACCAGCGGCCGGGCCAGGGTCATCAGCCCTGCCGACATGGGCAGCACGAAAAACAGCGTGGCGTGGGTGGTCTGGCTCAGGGTGTCCCGGAAGGCATCCCCCTCTCCCTGAGCGCTCTGCCGGGAGAGCTTGGGGAAAATCACGTTGGTCACCGACAGCACGAAGACCCCGGCGATGATCAGATACAGGTTGGTGGCATTTTCAATGGCAGCCACCCCCGCGCCCTGATAGAGATAGGAACCAAAGCGGGAGTTGACCGTCAGGTTGATGGGCTGCACCCATGTGGACACCATCACAGGCAGCATGAGCGCGAATACCTGGCGCATCCCTTCCCCCCGCCAGTCAAAGCCCGGGTAGTAGCGAAAGCCCCGCCGTTTCAGGGCTGGCAGCTGCACCAGCGCCTGCACCAGCCACGCCAGCAGGAAGGCTACCGCAAGGCCGTAGATACCGAAGCGGTCATTCAGAGTGAAGTAATAGCCGATGATGAACAGGTTGGACACCGCGCTGATGAGCGCCGGGACCCGGAATTCGTCCAGCGACTGCAGCACACCCACAAAGGAGAAGGCGATGCCGGTAAAAAGCACCGTGGGGAACATGATGCGCGTCAGCTCCACCGCAAGACGGGTGGTCTGTCCGTCATAGCCGGCGGCAAACAGCCGCACCAGCGGCCCGGCCAGTCCCATGCCCACCACGGACAGCACCGCCGTCAGCGCCGCCATCACCGTGAGAAATGTGCCGGCAAAGCGGAATGCTTTTTCTTTTCCGTCCCGGGTCATGTACTGACTGAATACCGGAATAAAGCAAGCGGAGATAGCGCTGGCAAACACCGCGTCAAAAAACACCCTTGGAATACGGCTGGCGGTGAAAAAGGCGCTGGCCTCCAGCCCCGTGCCGTAGTTGACGGCCAGCAGGCGGTCGCGCAGCAGGCCCAGCGCCTTGCCCACAAGGGTGATGAGCATGACGGTGCTGATGGTCTTTGTGGAGTTGTTTGTCTCTTGGTTCAAAGCTGCCGCTCCCCCTTCGTCCGTGGGCACAAACATTCATATTATTTTACACGATTTTCTCCTGACTTGCAACTGTCAGCCGAGGAAAGAGGGTAAATTTGTAAATTGCAAAAACGACCGCCGACCCCAAACGGGGCCGGCGGTCTTGGGATTGTTTGAATTATTCCTGAATGTCCTGAGCGGTGACCTCCACCTCAGGCACTTCGGCCACCACCACGGTGGCATCGGCCGCGGCGGCAGACACCTCCGCATCGTCGTCCCTGATCTGGGCAATGCGCTCGTTGTTGGCGGCGATGTTGGCCTTGGCGGCGTTGATGCGCTGGCAGGCGGCAGCATAGCCCCCCTCCGGAGTGGAGCCCTTCTCGGCGTAGTACAGCCGCCCCAGCTCCATATACGCCTTGCGAATGGCGTCCTGCTCGCTCATGTTGGACACCTTCAGTCTGGCGATCTCCGCCAGCTGTTTGGACTTGGCCACACCCGTCTGGGCAAGGTCGGTCACTTTTCCCTTCAATTCATCAATAAAGGCCATGTTTGTCCCTCCTTAATCATGGTCGGTCACTTTGTTTATTTTACCGTATTTCCCCCATTCATGCAACCCTTTTCCCATTTTGGTTGCCCCGGGGGAGAAAAAATGGTATACTGGGTCTATCTTGTGGGAAGGGAGCGAGCCTTATGCCTGAAAAAACAGGTGCAGTCCTGAGCCGGCTGTGCCGGGTGTGCGCGGTGTGCCTGTGCGCCGTGATCCTGCTGCAGAACCTGCTGAACCTGCCCGCCTCCCAGCCCCTTGCCGTGCTGGGCGGACTGTTGGCAGGAGTGTGCGCAGTTCTGCTTTGCCGGAGATACCTGCACCCGGTGAAGGGCTTTGCCCTTGTGCTGTTCGCTCTGCGCTTTGCCCTTGCCCTGTTCTTTATTCTATGGCTGGACTCCCAGCCCGTGCAGGATTTCCAAACCCTATATGCCGCCGCCGGACAGCTGGCACAGGGCAGCCACGCCTATCTGGACAACCTCTACTTTTTCAACTGGGCCTATCAATCAGCCTTTATGGCCTATGAAGGGCTGGTCATCTCCCTGTTCGGTCCCTCCCTGCTCCCCCTGCAACTGCTCAATGGGCTCTATCTGGCCACAACCAACGCGCTGGTCTACCTCATCGCCCGCCGGCTGACAAGTGAGCGGGCGGCCATGACGGCGGGTGTGCTGTATGCCCTGTATCCCGCCCCCCTGTTTCTGGCAGGGGTGCTGACCAACCAACACCTGTCCGCGTGCCTGTTCTACGCGGGAATTTACCTGCTGGTAAAAGAAAAGGAGTTGTCCCCCGCCCGGGCTGTGGGCGCAGGGATATTGCTGGCCCTAGGCAATTCCATGCGCCCCATCGGGGTCATTCCCCTGCTGGCTGCTTTGATTTGGTGCGCTCTGCGCGCCCTGACCTCCATCCGCTGGCGCAGCCTGCTCCACAGCGCTCTGGTGGCGGTGAGCTACGTTGCCGTGGGGGCGGCGCTGACCGGCCTGATCGTGGTCAGCGGCATCAATCCCGAGGGTCTGGGCAACAACCAGCCCATGTGGAAGTTTGTGGTGGGGCTCAATCAGGAAAGCAGCGGATGCTGGAATGCCGCAGACTATGACACGTTCCTCTCTTTGCCAGCGGAACAGGCCCACGAGGCCATGACCCAGGCCGTGCAGGAGCGTCTGGGGGTTGGCCTGCCCAAGCTGGCCGGACTGGCCTGGCGCAAAAACGCGGTGATGTGGGCGTCCAACGAGGACCTGTACTGGGGCTTTGGTCATCTGGACCCGGATGGCGCGGCCATCACCTTCCCCTTCACCCTGAACTGGAACCGTATGCAGCTGCTGCTGGGCGGTTTGGACAAAGGCGTGTACCTGCTGGCATTTGCCTTGGCGCTGGTCGGCCTGCTGGGCCGGCTGAGAAAGCCGGAGCGCTGCGGCCGCACCCTGCTGCTCACCCTGCTGCTGTGCGGCTACTGCGCCGTCCACCTGATCGTGGAGGTGCAGGTGCGCTACCGCTACTTCCTCATGCCCTGCATCTTCCTTCTGGCCGGACTGGCTCTGGCCCGACTGTTCCCCGGAGAAGACCACTAAAACAGCAGCGTCCCGCCGACAGTGGTC
>JAZNMM010000004.1:0-8985 GCA_045579605.1 Lawsonibacter sp. | reverse complement strand
CCCTCCCCCCGGGTACATAACCAAACAAAAACCCCCGAAGCCCTGCAGTGCTTCGTACTTTTTTGCTTTTATCAGAAGGGGAAGCCGAAATTGAAGAAGCTGCCAAAGGGCCACTGGAACTGATAACCGCTGCCGCTGTTTCCGTTGTTCCCATTGTTCCCGCTATCGCCGCTGCTCTGCCCGCTCTGCTGGGGTGGGGCGGAGGTGGGCTGGTCCGGCTGGGACTTCTCCTCCGGCGCTTCCTCGTCCAGCACCACGGACAGCTCCAGTTCCCTGCCCTCCCGGGACACCTTCAAAATCACGGTGTCGCCGGCGCGGTAGGTGGACTTGGCGGCCACCAGAGCGGAGTGGGTGGTGATCACCGTGTCATCCATAGCGGTGATGATGTCGCCCACCTTCAGCCCCGCCTTTTCGGTGCAGGAGCCCTCTTCCACCGACTCTACATAGGCACCTACCGGCACGCCGTAGCGCTTGGAGTCGGCTTCCGTCACGCTGGACACCGTCACGCCCAGATGGGGCTTGCCCGTCACATAGCCGTGGCGGATGAGGTCCTCGATAATGTGCTTGACGTCGTTGATGGGCACGGCAAAGCCCAAGCCCTCAATGGTGGCCGAAGCGGTGCTTGCCCCGGACATTTTGGCGGTGGTGATACCGATAACCTGCCCGTAACGGTTAAACAGCGGGCCGCCGGAGTTGCCCGAATTGATGGCACAGTTGGTCTGGAGCATGTTCATGCTGTTGGCGTCGTTCCCGCTGCCGGTGGTAATGACCCGGTCCAGGGCGGACACGATGCCGTCGGTGAGGGAGTAGGTCAGCTCTCCCAGAGGGTTGCCGATGGCAAAGACCTCCTCGCCCACGACGAGCTTGTCCGAGTCGCCCAGCACCGCAGGCTTAAGGTCCTTGGCGTCGATCTTCAGCACGGCCACATCGTTGTCTGGCTCGCCGCCCACCAACTTAGCCTGATAACTCTCACCACTCTGGAAGGAGACGGTGATGGGAACGGATCGGTTTTTGGCCGCCTCCTCGATCACGTGGTAGTTGGTGATCACATAGCCGTCCGCGGTCAGCACAAAGCCCGAGCCGGTGGCCGCGGAGGTGGTGGTGTAACCATAGATATTGGTGGTGGTGGACACGGTGGTGCCCACACAGGAGGCCACATTGCCCGCATAGACCTGGGCCGCGGTCAACGGCTGGGAGGCGGGCAGATCCACCACCTCCACCGCACTCAAGGGCGCCTGGCCCTGATACATGGTGGTCTGACCCCGGCGGGTGTTGAGCAGCACCGCCGTGCCAGCCAGTCCAGCCGCGCCGCCCAGCAGGGTGCAGCACAGGCACAGAGCCGTCACCTTCAGGGCAGTATGCTTCCTTTTGGGTGCAGGGACAACCGGCTCATCAAACACATGGCCGGTGGTGGGGATGGGCTGCTCCTGCTGTTCTTCCCGCTGAAAATCATGATCGGACGAATACATATCGTTCCCTCCTCATCAAGAGATAGGTTGTTCCGCTGGTAAGGCAAGAATACCTTCTAATTATGTCTAATTTATGAAAAAGCTGCAACCTTTTTTTGAACTTACTCTCCTGCCCGCTCAGGCCCCCGAGGGACCCCCGTCGTCCCGGCGCAGCAGGGCACCCATGTCCTTCACCGCCAGCACCAAGTCCCTCTTCCAGCCGTCCAGCAGGCCAAGTCCCAGCAGGTTGAGCGCCACCAGCGTGACCACCGGGCCCAGGATCATGCCCACCACACCGGCCAGCTTCATGCCCACGTAGATGCTGACCAGAGACAAAATGGGCGACAGGCCCGTCTGGTCGCCCACAAACTTGGGCTCTGCAAAGCGGCGGAACAGCGACACCACGCCCCAGATGATGATCACCTGCACTGCCTGGGAATAGTGCCCGGTAAGCAGGTCGATGACCGCCCAGGGGAGCATCACCGTCCCCGCGCCCAGAATGGGGATAAAGTCCAGTACCGCCAGTCCCAGGGCCAGCAGCAGAGCGTAGCTCTGTCCTGTCAGGACAAAGCCGCACAGCAGGATGAGAAACACACACATGCTCAGCAGCACCTGTGCCTTGAGATAGCCGCCAAAGGCAGCCACCACCGCCGCTTTCACCTGCCGCAGCACACTCAGCGCCCCCTCGTCCAGCCGCCGGACCGCCCGGGTACGCAGATAGGGATAATCGGCACACAGGAAATAGGTTCCAATCAAAAAGAACACCAGCGCCAGCACAAAGGACGACACGTCCCGGGCCTTGTCAGTGGCCAGCGAGGTCAGGTTGCCCAAATCCGGGGCAATGCTGCCCAGCCAGCTGCCCAGCCGGTCCAGCAGGCTCTGGTCCGGGGCCAGCACTTCAAAGGGCAGATGCTCGGCCAGTTGCCGGGCATACCCATCCAGTTGGGCAAAGATCTCCCGGGTAGTGGCGAGCAGGCTGTCCCAGTTTTCCACCAGGGAGACCACCTCCCGCAACGCCGAGCGCACCAGCAGGCCCAGTCCGGCAGACAGCACGCCGAAGATGACCAGCAACGTCAGCAAAGACAGCGTACTCCGGGACCAGCCCAACCGGCGATGCAGCCGGCGGACCACGCCGTCCAGCAGGGCCGCCGCCCCCCAGGCCAGCACAAAGGGCATGAGCAGGGACAACAGGGGCCGCCCCACCGTCCACACCAGCACCACCGTGGCCAACGCCGCAAAGAGCCGCAGGCCCAGCCGCAGCCAAAGCTGTCCCCGCTGGGCAGGGCTGAGTTTCTCGCCGTACATCCGCGTTCCTCCTCCTGTTGGGGTTGCTTCCATTATATGCCTTCCTGCGCCAAAAGAAAGAGGAATTTTGTAAACTTTTTGTTCCCCGGCATAGATCCGCCCTCCGGTGGCATAGGTTGTACCATCAAGCAACAAAGGAGGACGACCCTGTGAGTAGACCCACCGGACAAGCCGCACGCATTCTGCGCCGGGGCAGCGCCCTGACCCTGGCATTAGTGGCAGGCTGGATAGCCGTGCGTTCGGCGGGCTTTGCCCGCCCAGTGCAGGCACTGAGCCAGCTGGCCCGGAACGCCTCCTTCGCCCTGTCCGTGGTGCGCCTGCAAATGCCCGCCGGGCCGGAGGACGCCCTCCCCCTGCCCCAGCGGCTGGTGCTGGGCCAGTCCCCTGTGCTGCTGGCCGCCCGGGCTGCGACCGCCCTCCCCGCGCCGCCCCAGGGAAACACCCCCCCGCCTGAACAGCCCGGGGAGGATTCCGCCGAGCCGCCCATCACCTCCTCTGACACCGGCACAGCGGTGGTGGCAAAGACCATGGGCCCCTCCTCCGGGGTGAGCTACCTGCACTCCGGAGACCTCTATGTGGCAAACCGGGCCCAAAAGCAGGCGGACCCGGCGGCGCTGGCCGGACAGAAGCTGGAGCTGTCCCTGTCAGAGGGACCCCAGATCCTCATCCTGCACTCCCACGGCAGCGAGGCCTATACCCCTCAGGGGGCGCAGGACACCTATACTCCCTCTGACCCCTATCGCACCACCGATTGCGCCCACAACGTGGTCCGGGTGGGAGAGGAGATGGCCCGGGTGTTCCGGGACGCCGGTTTTCTGGTGGTACACGACACCAACCTGTATGACTACCCCGCCTACAACGGGGCATACGACCGCTCGCTGGAGGCCGCGCAGCGCTGGCTGACCCAGTTCCCCTCCCTGAAAATCATTCTGGATGTGCACCGAGACGCATTGGGGGACGAGGAAACGGTGTATAAAGTGGTGTCTGAGGAAAAAGAGGGCACGGCGGCCCAGGTGATGCTGGTGGTAGGAACGGACAACGGTGGCTTTCACCCCCTGTGGCAGGAAAACCTGTCCTTCGCCCTGCACCTGCAGCGCCAGATGCTGGATGACCACAAATCGCTGGCCCGCCCCATCGTGCTGCGCTCCTCCCGGTTCAACCAGCAGCTGTCCGTGGGCTCGGTGCTCGTAGAGGTGGGCACCCACGGCAACAGTCTGGAGGAGGCGCTGCTGGGGGCGCGGCTGTTTGCCCAAAGCGCCGTGCAGGTGCTCCAACCCCTGCGGGCGGATTGACCTGCCGGACAGAATTTTCTTTCTTCTGCGCCCTTGCTTTCCCCGGCCGAATGGAATATAATCTACCAAACAGCAAGCCACCTTCACCCCCTCTTTTTCCAAAGAGGGGGTCGAAGTCGTGTCTGAAGGAGGAACCGCCATGCAGGTGCTGCTCAACGCCCTGGAGGGTTCAAGTGAATACAAGCAGCTGCTGGAGGCCATGGATGCCGGACGCTGCCCGGCGGCGGTGTCCGGCCTGTCTGCCGTCCACCGGGCCCACTTTGCCGCCGCGGTCCGGCGGGATACCGCGCGCACGGTGGTGCTGGTGTGTGCCGACGAGGGGGAGGGCGACCGTCTTGCCCGGGACCTGTCCGCCCTGACCGGCACAGCGGTCCCTGTGCTCACCGCCCGGGCCTTCACCTTCCACACGGGGGCCACCGTCTCCCGCCAGTGGGAGCACCGGCGGCTGGGTCTGATGCACGAGCTGCACACCGGGCAGCTTGGCCTTCTGGTTGCCACGGTGGAGGGTCTGATGCAGCGCACCATGAGCCCCCGGGTGCTGGAACAGGCCAGCGTCACCCTTTGCGTGGGCGGCGTGTACGATTTGAACGAGCTGGCCGAACACCTGGCCCGCTCGGGCTACACCCGGTGCCAGCAGGTGGAGGGCGTGGGCCAGTTTGCCCTGCGAGGCGGGATCCTGGACGTATTCTCCCCCGAGATGACCCAGCCCATCCGGGCAGAGTTCTTCGGGGACGAGCTGGACGCCATGGGCCGCTTTGACCCGGTGAGCCAGCGTCGCACGGAAAACATCACCCGAGCCACCCTGCTTCCCGCCGCCGAGCTGCTGCCCCAGATGACCCCCGGTGGGCTGGACGGCCTGCTCCGGGAGATGGAGCGGCAGATCCAGCTGGCCGAGCGCAAAAAGCAGGCGGAGCTGTCCGCTACTGTGCGCATCGACCGGGAGGCCATCGCCGCCGGCCGTTCCTTCTCTGCTCTGGACCGCTACCTGTCCCTCATCTGCCCCGAGGAAACCACCGCTGTGGACTTCCTGCCTCCCGACGCCTGCGTGCTCTTTTCGGAAAGCCCCCGGGTAGCCGAGCGGGCACGCACCTACCTGTGGCAGCTGGAGGAGGACGCCAAGACCCTCATGGAGCGGGGAGAGCTGGCCGGGGCCTGTGCATCTCTGGCTGTGAGCTTTGACGGGCTGTGCCGTCGGCTGGAGGACTGGCCGGTGGCCTATCTGGACTCCTTTACCGTCTCCTCCTATCCCCAGCCCCCCCCGACCCTCCCTTCCGTGCTGGCAAAACAGCTGCCCGGCTTCGGTGCCAGTCTGGAGACGGCGGTCACCGACCTGAGCCAGTACGCCAGTATGGGCTTTTCCGCCCTGGTGCTGGCGGGCACCCGCCAGCGGGCCGACAACCTGCACGAGCTGCTCAGCCGTCAGGGCGTGCGCGCCGCGCTGGACTATTCCTCCACCCGCCTGCCCGCCCCCGGCGAGCTACTCATCACCGTGGGCGGTCTGTCCGCCGGCATGGAGTACCCCGACCTGCATCTGGCCATTCTCACCGAGGGTCAGGGTGCCGGAGTGCGCCGTCCGGCCAAGAAGACGGCCACCAACCGGAACAAGCTGGAGAGCTTCACCGACCTGACTCCCGGCGACCTGGTGGTCCACGAGCACCACGGTGTGGGCCGCTTTCAGGGCATGGTCAAGCTGCAGTCGGACGGGGTGGAAAAGGACTACGTCAAGCTGTGCTATGCCGGCACCGATGTGCTCTACGTCCCCGCCACCCAGCTGGACCTTGTGAGTAAATACATCGGCGGCGGCGAGGACCAGGAACACAAAAAACTCTCCCGCCTGGGGGGCACCGACTGGGAAAAGGCCAAGACCCGCACCCGCAAGGCGGTGGCCGACCTGGCCAAGGGCCTCATTGAGCTGTACGCCCAGCGTCAGCGCCAGCCGGGCTACGCCTTCTCCCCCGACTCCCCGTGGCAGCAGGAGTTTGAGGACCAGTTTGAGTACGTGGAAACAGACGACCAGCTGCGCTGCGTCAAGGAGATCAAACAGGACATGGAGCGCCCCACCCCCATGGACCGCCTGCTGTGCGGCGATGTGGGCTACGGCAAGACGGAGGTGGCCTTCCGGGCCATTATGAAGTGCGTGCTGGACGGCAAGCAGGCGGCCATTCTGGCCCCCACCACGGTGCTGGCCCGCCAACACTACCTCACCGCCCTCAAGCGCTTTGCCCGCTACCCCGTCAACGTGGACGTGGTCAGCCGCTTCCGTACCCCCGCCCAGATGAAGCAGACCCTCCAGCGGGTGCAGGAGGGGCAGGTGGACATTCTCATCGGCACCCACCGCCTGTTCAACCGGGACGTGAACTTCAAGGACCTGGGCCTGCTGGTGGTGGACGAGGAGCAGCGCTTCGGCGTCAGCCACAAGGAAAAGCTGAAAGAAGCCTTCCGTCAGGTGGATGTGCTCACCCTGTCTGCCACCCCCATCCCCCGCACCCTGAATATGGCGCTGAGCGGCATCCGGGATATGTCTATTCTGGAAGAACCGCCCCTGAACCGCCAGCCTGTGCAGACCTACGTGCTGGAGCACGACTGGGCCGTGGTGGGCGACGCCATGCGAAGAGAGCTGGAGCGGGGCGGGCAGGTATTGTACCTGCACAACCGGGTGGAGACCATTGACCGTACCGCCAGCCGCCTGCAGCAGATGCTGGGGGAGGACGCGGTGGTGGGCGTTGCCCACGGCCAGATGTCTCAGGAGGACGTGGACAACGTCATGAGCCGCATGACCGACGGGGAGATCAGCGTGCTGGTATGCACCACCATCATCGAAACGGGCATTGACCTGCCCAACGCCAACACCCTCATCATCGAAGACGCCGACAAGCTGGGACTTGCCCAGCTGCACCAGATCCGCGGCCGCGTGGGCCGCTCCGCCCGGCGGGCTTACGCCTATATGACCTACCGGCAGGGAAAGGTGCTCACCGAGATCGCCGCCAAGCGGCTGAGCGCGGTGCGGGAATTTGCCGAGTTCGGCTCGGGCTTTAAGATCGCCATGCGGGATCTGGAGATCCGGGGGGCAGGCAATGTGCTCGGTCCGGAACAGTCGGGTTTTATGCTCAGCGTGGGCTATGATATGTATCTGAAGCTGCTGGAGGAGGCGGTGCTCACCCAGCAGGGCCAGTCCCTCCCCTCCCGCACCGAGTGCGCCGCCGACCTGTCCGTGTCTGCCAGCATCCCCGACCGATACGTCCCCTCCTCCGACCAGCGCATGGACCTGTACCGGCGCATCGCCCGCATTCGTAGCGAGGAGGACGCCGACGACCTGGTGGATGAGCTCATCGACCGCTACGGTGAGCCGCCCCGCCCGGTAAACAACCTCATCAGCGTGGCCCTGCTGCGCTCGGACGCCGCCCGCTGCGGCATTGCCGATATCAGTCAGAAGGCGGGCTGCCTGCTTTTGACCATCCCCCAGTTCGACCTGCAACGGGTGAGCGACCTGTGCGCCCAGCCCCGGTATAAGGGGCGGTTGCTTTTCTCCGCCAGGGAAAAGCCCTATTTGTCCCTGCGTCTTCGCAAGGACGAGGATGTGCTCAAAGCCGCCCGGAAGCTGGTGGAGGAGTATTCTGCTCCCCCCACAGACCAGCCGCAAGGGTAATTTTATAAAAAACTATAGTCAAGCGGACCAAAATGCGCTATACTTGGGCATAAGCTGCTCTGCACGCAAAGAAAGGAAGCAAGTGTTATGAAACTGTTCAACAAAGCGGTCGCCCTGGTTGTGGCGCTGACCCTGTCCCTGTCTGTGCTGGCCGGCTGCGGCAAAAAGGCCAACACGGACATGTCCCTGCTCATTGCCGGCCTGCCCGCCGACACGGTGCTGGCCACCGCCGGCGACATCGAACTCACGGCGGAGGAAGTCCTGTACTGGCTGGTGTACAGCGCCGACGAGATGATGAACTATTACTCCAGCTACGCCGCCTATCTGGGCCTGCCCGAAAACCCCTGGGATATGCCCTCGGAGGACATGGACCTGGCTTCCACCATTATGAGCGACGCCCTCCGCATGGCGGCCCTGCAGCGGCTGGTCTACAATAAGGCCCAGGAGATCGGGCTCACCCTGACCGAAGCGGACAAGCAGGTCATCGCTCAGACGATGGAAGCAACCGAGGAGCAGGCCGAACTGGAAAAGCTCTCCCTGGAGGGCTATCTGGCCCAGTTCATCATGACCCCCGAGTTTTACGAGTGGAACCTGACCTGCAGCCAGTTCTACATGGGTCTGGCCAAGCATCTCTACGGAGAGGGCACCGAGGGCTACCCCACTCGGGAGGACGCCCTGGCCGACTATGAGGCAAGCGGCGCATACAGCGTCAAACACATTCTGCTGGCCACCGTCGATGTGAACACCGGCGAAGCCCTGGACGAAGCCACCGTCAAGGAAAAGCAGGCTCAGGCCGCCGAGTTTTTGGTGCGCCTGCGGGCCAGCAACGAACCGGAGGTGCTTTTCGACCAGCTGATGAACGAGTATAGTGAGGACCCCGGTCTGCTCACCAATCCCCAGGGCTACACCTTCACGGTGAACAGCGGCGTGGATCCCGCCTTTGAGGAGGCCGCTCTAGCCCTGGAGGAAGGCCAGATCAGTGACGTGATCACCGGCGTAAGCGGTTATCACATCATTCTGCGTCTGCCTCTGGAGGTGGATCTGGAGTCCTACGTCAACGAGTACATGAACGCCAAGCTGTCGGAAGCCATCGGCACCTGGCTGGACGAGCTGGACATCCAGTCCAACGAGCTGTGTGACGGACTGGACGTGCGCACCGTGTACGAAAACGCAACGGAGTTCCGCTCTACCGGCACCGTCACCGAAAAAGAACCGGAACAGCCCGACGTCTCCGCTTCCCAGCCGGATTCCTCCGCCCCCGCCGCATCCTGACCCCCTGCAGACCAGCCGCCCC
>JAZNMM010000003.1:0-4934 GCA_045579605.1 Lawsonibacter sp. | reverse complement strand
GGCGCACTCCTCGTCGCTCAGGGCGTCCAGCGGGACATCCAGCCCCGCCTGACGCAGCTGATACAGAAGTTCCGTGGTGTCGGGGACCGTCAGGCCAACGGCCTTGAGCCCCTCCACGTCCTGAAACACCTCTTTGGGTGTGCCATCGGCCACCACTCTGCCCTTAGCCATGACCACCAGACGGTCGGCTTGCGCGGCCTCGTCCATGTGGTGGGTGATGATGACCACGGTGACACCCTTTTCCCGGTTGAGCTGCTTGACGGTGCGCAGCACATCCGCCCGGCCGATGGGGTCGAGCATGGCGGTGGGCTCGTCCAGCACGATGCACTCCGGCTCCATGGCGATGACACCGGCGATGGCAATGCGCTGCTTCTGTCCCCCGGACAGCAAATGGGGCGCATGCTCCCGATACTCATACATGCCAACGGCCTTCAGAGCATCGTCTACACGCTGCCGGATCTCCTCCGGGGCGACCCCCAGATTTTCCGGGGCGAAGGCAACATCTTCCTCCACCACGTTGGCCACGATCTGGTTGTCCGGGTTCTGGAACACCATGCCCACGGTGCGGCGCAGGTCCAGCAGTCTGGCCTCGTCCGCCGTGTCCACCCCGTTGACGTACACCTTGCCTCCGGAAGGGAGCAAAATGGCATTCATATGCTTGGCCAGCGTGGACTTGCCGCTGCCGTTGTGGCCCAGCACAGCCACGAAAGAACCTTTTGCAATTTGCAGATCCACGCCGTCCAGCACCACAGGGGAATCACCCTCCGGTGTGGTGTAGGAAAAGCGCAGGTCTTCGGTTTTGATGATGTGGCTCATATCAGTATACCTCAAAAGGCGTATTATCCGTCACAGACCCATCTTCCCGTGGCACCGCAGGGCAGGACCAGTCCGGTCTCGGTCACAGGCAGGCCCAGCTCCTGGCTTTCCGTGTGGCCGCCGAAGCGCTTGGAGACGATGGTCTCCAGAATGTAGGTGACCACACTGGGGGCCAGGCCGGTGGTGTAGGAGTTAAGAATGAGGAACAGGGGGTTGTCCGACAGCACGCCGCTGACCAGTTCCACGAAGGGGTACAGGTTCTCCTCCAGCTTCCACACCTCGCCGGTGGGTCCGCGCCCATAGCTGGGCGGGTCCATGATAATGGCGTCATACCTGCGTCCCCGGCGGATCTCCCGCTCCACAAACTTGCCGCAATCGTCCACGATCCAGCGGATGGGAGCGTCCTCCAGCCCGGAGCTTTTGGCGTTCTCCCTTGCCCACTGGACCATACCCTTGGCCGCATCCACATGGCACACGCTGGCACCCGCCGCAGCACAGGCCACGGTGGCGCCCCCGGTGTAGGCGAACAGGTTGAGCACGCTGATGGGGCGGTTGGCCTTTTTGATCTGCTCCCGGGCCCAGTCCCAGTTGGCCGCCTGCTCGGGGAACAGGCCGGTGTGCTTGAAGTTCATGGGCTTGATGTTGAAAGTCAGATCCTTATAATCCACCGTCCAGCGCTGAGGCATGGACTTGTTTTCCCACGCGCCGCCGCCGGTGTTGGAACGTGCATAGCGGCCCGCGTTCTGCTTCCAGCCGCGATGGGTGCGGGGGGTATTCCAAATGGCCTGAGGATCAGGACGAACCAGAAGCTGGTCTCCCCAGCGCTCCAGCTTTTCCCCCCGACCGCAGTCGATGAGCTCGTAGTCTTTCCAGCCATCAGCGATCCACATAAACGGACACACCTTTCCACTCTAATAAACTAAATAAGTATATCATTCCCAGCCCCGTTCGTCAATCGTTCCGGGGGGTAAGATGGTGGGAAATTGGGGGCAGGAGCAAAGACAAACCCCGGCCGTCAGTGTTGGCTGACCGCCGGGGTTTGAACCGTGTTTATCCTCCTGTGCCCATCCATGTGACCAGCAGGTCCACGCACGCGCCGTAGGAGCGCACGCCAAGGCTCTGGTCGTTCCCTTTGAGAAAGGCGTCGTACACCTGCTCCGCCGTATCTTCCACCGCAGATTGGCGCGCCGCCCAGTAGGCGTTGTTTTCCTTCCAGTCCTGCTCCAGTTCGGGGGAAAACTCTGCCCGAAGCGCCGCCCAGCCCGCCGGGTCGGCACGGTACAGGGCATTGGACAGGTGAACCAGCCCCATAAGGTAGCCCGAGTATTGGAACACCTCGTCCTCGCCGGTCAGACAGGCGGCGATGCCCACAAAATTTGCCTCCTCTTCGGCAGCCACCATGCGCTGGTGAGCCATCTCATGGGCAATGGTGGCCGGGAGCAGACAGGTGGGGGCGTCCACATTCACGTTGGCCTCCCCCGTAAAAGGAAAATAGACCCCCGTGAAGCCCAATGCGCTTTGCAGTTTTGAGCACAGCAGGGGCTTTGCCCCCACGCCCTCCAACTGCAAAAAGGGAAATTTCTTCTCCAAGCCGTTGTAAACCTGCGGTCCACAGCGCAGACATTCCTCCACGCTTACCGCAAACCGGCCCTGACCGTCCCGGGGCATCCGGGCAGCAAGGCGGGATGCCTGCCGGGCAAAGACCTCCGTCACCGTCGCCAGCTCCTCCACCGTATAGGGCTGCACTGTCAAACCGGCACGCAGGGCAAAGCCATCGGCGTAATAGGCGGCGTTCCACATCCAGTCCAGTCCCGTCAGCAGCCACAGGCACACCGCCCCCAGCGCCAGCAGGCGCCGGACAAACTGCCCCACCCGGCGCTGACGGGCAAGGAGCACCAGCGCCCGCACCAGCCAGAACAGGCCGGCCAAAAGTCCGGCAGTCACCAACACTTCCGCCACCGAACCGGGAAACACCGCCCAAAGGCGACCCAAAAACTGTTCCACCGGCGCGACCACACCGAACACCCAGCCGTTCATGAGGGTGGGGTGGTGCTGCAGCAAACGAAACAGTCCCATCAGCAGCACGGGCAGCCCAAGTGCTGCCAACCAGCGTCCAGTCCCCCGCCTCACAGCAGCACCACCGGGTCGGTGTTCCACTCCCGTCCGGGGCTGGGCGGGCAGGCAAAACACAGGTCATACAAATCGGTGCACCGGGCTTCAAGCTCAAACAGCTGCCGTGCTGGTTGGTCAAGCTGTCTGGCATGGGCCGGCTTGGTGAGGATGGGCAGGGCGGAGCGCTCCTTCATCCGCCGCAGCACTTCCCGACCCCGCTCGTTAAAGCCCAGCACCCGGATATAGGGCGGCGCGGCCGGCACATCCGCTGCCGTCAGCCCAAGGTAGGCCCACAGTACCAGCCGGCTGAGCCGGGCGCGGGTATAGCGCTTGGTTTTGGCCAGCTCAAAAAATTCCTCCACGGTGACGCAGGCTCTCCCCGCCCGCTCCAGCCGCCGGGGCAACCCCTCCGCGCTGCCGCAGTCGGGTTGCCTTTCCCAATCCCGCTCCGTCATGGTGCGCAGGCGGGCCAAAATGGCACGCTCCACCTGTTTCAGCCCAGACGGGGCCACGGTGTGTCCCTCCAGCAGAGCACGCCCTCCTTCGGGCAGATAGGGCTGTGCCGCATCCCAGTTTCCCTCCGCCAGTTCCATGCGGATCTGGGTAGCAGAGACAAAGCGTTCCGTCTGCCCGGTGGTGTTGTGGGCCGCCCCCTCCCGCAGGACAGTCATGGGTTCGATGCCACTTTCCAGCGCGTTCAGCGCCCGGATATATTCAATGCCCAGATTGTTGTTGGGCCTGGACAGCAGACCGCCCAACTCACGGCCAAGCAACTCCACCACCGTCTGCTGGCGGCAGGCGGCAAAGGTCGCCCCGCCGCCCACCAGTTCACGCACCCGGGTCTCATATTCCGGGCTGTCCAGACAGGCAGCCACCTGCTTCAGCCCCGCAATATCTCCACACTCGCTGCCAAAAGACAGGGTGTCCACCACACCGCAGGCATGGAAAATCCCCACCGCCCCCCGGGCAAAGGACTCGGCGGTGGAGCAGGCCCACACCGTGGGCAGCTCCAGCACGAGGTCCACGCCCCCCGTAAGGGCAAGGCGGGTGCGCGTCCACTTGTCGGCAATGGCGCATTTTGCCTGCTGCATCCAGTTGCCGCTCATCACCGCCACCACGGCACAGTCCTCCCCCAGCCGGGCGCGGGTCTGTTCGACCTGATAGGCATGCCCGGTGTGGAAGGGGTTATATTCCGCTACAATGCCGGCAATCTTCATGGAAACTGGCCCTCCTGAGGAAATTTTTTAATAAAGTGGGAAATGTGGGGTTGTTCTTTTGCTGCAAAAGGATTAGAATAGTATAAGTTTAATATATTCCTCACGCTGAGGCAACCAAAACATCGCTTTGAAGGAGAGAAAATCACCATGAATATTCTGGTCATCAACGCCGGCAGCTCCTCTCTGAAGTATCAGCTGCTCAATCCCGAGACCCAGCAGGTACTGGCCAAGGGCCTGTGCGAGCGCATCGGCATCGACGGCAAGTTCACCTATAAGCCCGAGGGCAAGCAGGCCATCAAGGAGGCCGACGTGGCTATGCCCACCCATTCCGAGGCCATTCAGGCCGTGCTGAACGCTCTGGTGGACAAGGACAACGGCGTGATCGGCTCCATGAAGGAGATCGACGCGGTGGGTCACCGCGTGGTCCACGGCGGCGAGAAGTTCGCCAAGTCCGTCCTCATCACCGACGAGGTCATGGCCGCCATCGAGGAGTGCAACCCCCTGGCTCCTCTGCACAACCCCGCCAACATCATCGGCATCAAGGCCTGCCAGGAGCTGATGCCCGGCACCCCCATGGTCGCCGTGTTCGACACCGCTTTCCACCAGACCATGCCCGAGGTTGCCTATACTTATGCTCTGCCCTATGAGTACTATGAGAAGGACAAGGTTCGCCGCTATGGCTTCCATGGCACCTCTCACAAGTATGTTTCCGGCCGTGCCGCCGACATGCTGGGCAAGCCCATCGAGTCCCTGAAGATCGTTACCTGCCATCTGGGCAATGGTTCTTCC
>JAZNMM010000002.1:0-4687 GCA_045579605.1 Lawsonibacter sp. | reverse complement strand
CTACCGTGTGCAGTACAACGGTGCCATCGGCCCCTACAAGGGTGGTCTGCGCTTCCAGTCCAACGTAAACCTGTCCATGATCAAGTTCCTGGGCTTCGAGCAGACCTTCAAGGACAGCCTGACCACGCTGCCCATCGGCGGTGCCAAGGGCGGCTCCGACTTCGATCCCGCCGGCAAGTCCGACGCCGAGGTCATGCGTTTCTGCCAGGCCTTTATGACTGAGCTGTATCGCCACATCGGTCCCGACATCGACGTTCCCGCCGGTGACATGGGTGTTGGTGCTCGCGAGGTTGGCTATCTGTACGGCCAGTATCGCCGAATTGTTGGTGCGTTCAAGAACGGAGTCATCACCGGCAAGGGCCTGCCCTTCGGTGGCTCCCTGATTCGTCCCGAGGCCACCGGTTTCGGCGCTGTTTACTATCTGAACGAGGTTCTCAAGCACGAGAATGACACCATCGAGGGCAAGCGCATCGCCATCTCCGGCTTCGGCAACGTGGCCTGGGGTATCGTGAAGAAGGTCGCTGAGCTGGGCGGCAAGGTCGTCACCCTGTCCGGCCCCGACGGCTACATCTACGATGAGGCTGGCCTGATCACCGAGGAGAAGATCAACTACATGCTGGAGATGCGCGCCTCCGGCCGCAACGTGGTCAAGGATTATGCCGACAAGTTCGGTGTGCCCTTCTTCCCCGGCGAGAAGCCCTGGGGTCTGGGCGCCGACAAGGTGGACATCATCATGCCCAGCGCCATGCAGAACGACGTGAAGATGGAGTCTGCCAAGCTGATCGCCGCTTCCGGCATCAAGTACTACATCGAGGTGGCCAACATGCCCACCACCAACGACGCTCTGGAGTACCTGAAGGAGCAGAAGCACATGATCGTGGCTCCCTCCAAGGCCGTCAACGCCGGCGGCGTGGCCGTCTCCGCTCTGGAGATGAGCCAGAACTCCGAGCGCTTGGTCTGGGACGCCGAGGAAGTGGACGCCAAGCTCAAGAGCATCATGAAGAACATCCACGACTCTTCTGCCGCCGCTGCCGAGCGCTATGGCCTGGGTTACGACCTGGTGGCCGGTGCCAACATCGCCGGTTTCCAGAAGGTGGCCGACGCCATGATGGCTCAGGGCGTGTTCTAAGCCGAACATTCCAATTACACAACAAAAAGATGCCGCTCGTTACGAGCGGCATCTTTTTTATCTGAGAATGTCGTTGATGATCTCCTGCGCCAACTCATCCACCCGGGCGAAGTTGACATGAGGATTGTAGATGGCCTCCAGCACATCGTGGGCCTGCTTGGCCTGTGCCAGCGACTGCACCGCTTCGTCCACCAAAGAGCGGTACACCTTGGCGGAGAACCGCAGACGGGGGCGCAGCTGTCGTACCAGCTCCGGCCGGTGCATGGCGTCCAGACGGATCCGTCGGTAGGGGTGCGCCGGCAGGGACCGGTCCGGCGGGACGGTGAGAAACGCCAGCCCAAGGGCGGGGATGAGCAGGTGCTCCATCCGCTCCGGTGCCAGAGGGTCCGGGCAGACAATCACGTCGTGGCCGGCGGCGGTGATGCCAGACAACAGGTAGGTGAGCATAATATGGGAAAGGCCGTGACTGTCCGCCAGCTCATAGAAACGACTGCACTGGGCAAGGGCGGTGGCGTACAGGGTCATGACCCCCTTATGAGTGACGGCGCTGAGAAACCGCTGAGTTACCCGTCCGGGCGCATGACCCTTCCCCCGGCGCACCTCCCGTTTGAGGATGCCGGCCGCCCGTTTGGACAGCTTTTCCTCCAGCTCGGGGGTGTGCAGCATGGCCCTCGCGTCCTCCCGCAGCTGTGCCGCCGCGGCCAGACAGCGGTAAGCCCGGGGGTAACAGGACTGATAGGCTGCCATGTTCCGGGCGATTTGCTGGCGAAGGGGGGCAAGGGAGGCGGCATCATAGCAGGCACCAAGGTTGACATAATGCTCCACCGCGCCGGGACATTTCGGTTCCACCACGTGGGGGGCGGTCCCATCCACCAGGGCCGCATTCAGCGTGGGGAGCACCACTGCGTCCAGAGAAGCCGGGTCGCCGGAGCATAGGATGCGCTCCACCGAAAGACCACGCTCCTGGGCGGCCTGTGCCACCGTCTTCATCAGTGTGGACTTTCCGCAGCCGGGCCCGCCCTTGAGGATATACACCGTCTGGGCCGTTTCCGTGGGGATGAGCTGATCGTACAGAGAATAAAAGCCCCGGGATGAATTAGCCCCGAGGAAGTATTGAATGTTCGGCATGACCGACCCTCCGTTACTCACAGTATCTGTAACAGCGTATGCGTGGACGGGGGCGCAGGTGCCGCGGTACTTGCATAAGATGCGCGGTTTGGTGTATGATGTAAAAAACCACTCAAACAAGTGCGAGGAGACAGGTATGACCGATCTGTTTGAAAAGTCCATACAGACGCTGGAGCTGCCCCGTGTGCTGGAACTGCTGGCCGATCAGGCGGTGACCCAGGAAGGCAAGGAGCGGGCGGCGGCCCTGCGGCCCATGACCGACCCGGAGGACGTGAGCCGGGCACAGGAGGAGACCTCCGCCGCGGTAAAAATGCTTTCTCTGCGGGGCACGCCTGCCCTGTCCGGGGTCAAGCCGGTGGCGGCCAGTCTGCAGCGGGCGGATATGGGGGGCAGTCTGAACACCCGGGAACTGATGGACATTGCCGGGGTGCTGCGCTGCGCCCGCACAGCCAGGGAGTATGGTGACGGGGCGGGGGAGAGCAGCTGCATCGACCACCTGTTCCGCAGCCTGACGGCCAACCGATATCTGGAGGAGCGTATCAGCGGCTCCATCCTGGGTGAAAATGAAATTGCCGACTCGGCCAGCGCGGAGCTGGCTTCCATCCGCCGGCACATCCGGGCCACCGAGGCCAAGGCCCGGGACATTTTGCAGAAAATCGTCTCTGCTCAGTCCCGGTTTTTGCAGGAGTCTATCATCACCATTCGTTCGGATCGGTATGTGGTGCCGGTAAAGTCCGAGCACAAGAACGAGATCCCCGGACTGGTGCACGACGTATCCTCCTCCGGCTCCACCTTCTTTATCGAGCCCATGGGCGTGGTCAAGGCCAACAACGAACTGCGGGAGTGGCAGACCAAAGAGAAAAAGGAAATTGACCGTGTCCTTGCCGAGCTGTCGGCCCAGGCCGCCGACCACAAGGAGGATATTTTGCAGGACTATACTCTGCTGGTCCTGCTGGACTGCATTTTTGCCCGAGCGCGGTTGTCCGTGCGCATGAATGCCGCCCAGCCCCGGCTGTCCCAGCGGGGACTGCACCTGGTCAAGGCCTGTCACCCCTTGCTCGACCCCAAAACGGCGGTGGCAAACGATCTGATGCTTGGGGAGGAGTTTGACACCCTGATGATCACCGGCCCTAACACCGGCGGCAAAACCGTGACCCTCAAGACCATGGGTCTGCTGACCCTGATGGCTCAGTGCGGCCTGCACATTCCTGCCGGGGCGGACAGTACGGTGCGTGTGTTCCACCGGGTGCTGTCTGACATCGGGGACGAGCAGTCCATCGCCCAGTCCCTGTCCACATTCTCTTCCCACATGACCAACATTGTACAGATCCTGCGCCATGCGGATGATAATACGCTGGTTCTTCTGGACGAGCTGGGGGCGGGCACCGACCCGGTGGAGGGTGCGGCGCTGGCCACGGCTATCATCGAGCAAGCGCGCGGTCAGGGCGCGCTGGTGGCCGCCACCACCCATTACGCCGAGCTGAAGGTGTATGCCATGACCACGGCGGGGGTGAAAAACGCCTCCTGCGAATTTGACGTGGAGACACTGGCCCCCACCTACCGGCTGATTATCGGCATTCCCGGCAAGTCCAACGCCTTTGCCATTTCCCGGCGTCTGGGGCTGGAAGAACAGGTGATTGAAAAGGCCGCCGCCCGGCTGGACGCGGAGAATGTGCGCTTTGAGGATGTGCTCACCCGGCTGGACCTGCAGCGGCAGGAAATGGAGCAGGAGAAGCGCAAAGCCGCCCAACTGCGCAGGGAGATGGAGGACAGCGCCAGAACCGCCCGGGAATACCGCAAAAAACTGGAGGAGGAGCGGGCCAAGGTGGTGGAGAAGGCCCAGGCAGAGGCCCGGGACATCATCCAGCAGGCCCGAGACGCCAGCGATCAGGTCTTTGCAGAACTGAAGGATATGCGCCGCCAACAACAAAAGCAGGATAATTGGCAAGCGGTGAACGACCGGCGCGCCGCCGCCCGCCACCTGCTCAACGAGGCCGAGCGGGGCATCGGTGGCCCGGCACAGGAGGAAGAACTGCCTCCGCCCACCCGTCCGGCAACCGAAGGGGACACGGTGGAGCTGGTAAGCATGGGCACCCGGGCGTCGGTCATCGCGGTCAATAAGGACGGCACGCTCCAGTTGCAGGCGGGTATTTTGAAAATTACCGCCCGGCAGGAGGAGGTTCGTGTGATAGAGGGCAGCGGTGCTCAGGGGCAGAGGGACGCAAAACGCATCATCCGTCAGGCCGAGCACAAGCTGCGCACCATCTCTGCCAGCCCGGAAGTGGACCTGCGGGGCATGATGGTGGACGAGGCGCTGGGCTGTCTGGACCTGTTTTTGGACAACGCCATGCTGGCCCACCTGGAAAGCGTGCGCATCATCCACGGCAAGGGTACCGGCGCAGTGCGCAAGGCGGTGCGGGAGCACTTGAA
>JAZNMM010000001.1:0-25139 GCA_045579605.1 Lawsonibacter sp. | reverse complement strand
GGATGGAAAGACCGTCACGGGGCTGCATGGAGCAGGAGGTGTCGATCTTGCCGCGCTCGTCCTCCACCACGCACATACGGCATGCGCCGTACACGCTCAGGTCGGAGTAGTAGCAGAAGGTGGGCATCTCGATGCCGGCCTTGCGGATCACGCTCAGGACATTGGGCTCGCCGTCGAAGGGAACGCGCTGTCCGTCGATGTACATAATTCCTTTTGCCATGATCCTTACTCCTCTCTGATAGCGCCGAAGGGGCAGGTACCCCAGCAGGCACCGCACTTGACGCACTTGGTGGTGTCGATGGTATGGGGCATGCGGATCTGACCGTCAATGGCCTCCATGGGGCACTGATTCTTGCACTTACCGCAGCCGCGGCACAGCACGGGATCGATCTGCAGCTCCTTCTTGCGGCCGTTGCAGTGGGGGCAGTGCTTATCCACCACATGGGCCAGATATTCGTGACGGAAATGCTTCAGGGTGCTCTGGACGGGCTTGCAGGCGCTCTGGCCCAGACCGCACAGGGCAGTCTCGGTGATGGTGGCGCTCAGCTCTTCCAGCATATCCAGGTCTTCCAGCGTGCCCTCGTTGGCCACGATCTTCTCCAGGATCTCCAGCATGCGGCGGGTACCCTCACGGCAGGGCACGCACTTGCCGCAGGACTCGTTCTGGGTGAAGTGCATGAAGAAGCGGGCCACTTCCACCATGCAGGTGTCCTCGTCCATGACCACCAGACCGCCGGAGCCGATCATGGCGCCCAGCTTCTTCAGGGAGTCGTAGTCCAGACCCATGTCCAGATGCCCTTCGGCCAGGCAGCCGCCGCTAGGACCGCCGATCTGCACGGCCTTGAACTTCTTGCCGTCCTTAATACCGCCGCCGATGTCAAAGATGACCTCACGCAGGGTGGTGCCCATGGGCACCTCGATCAGGCCGGTGTTGACCACGTTGCCGGTCAGGGCGAAAGCCTTGGTGCCGGGAGTACCCTCGGTGCCGATGGACTTAAACCAGCCGGCGCCCTTGCGCACGATCAGAGGCACAGCGGAGAAGGTCTCCACGTTGTTCAGCACGGTAGGCTGAGCCCACAGGCCGTGCTCCACGGTACGGGGAGGCTTGACACGGGGCATGCCGCGGTTACCCTCGATGGAGGCAGTCAGAGCAGAGCCCTCGCCGCACACGAAGGCGCCGGCGCCCCGGTTGACGTGCAGGTGGAAGGAGAAACCGGTGCCCAGAATGTTGTCACCCAGCAGGCCGGCCTGCTCCGCCTTGGCGATGGCCACCTTCAGGCGGGTAACGGCCAGAGGATACTCGGCACGCACGTAGATGTAACCCTCGTCGCTGCCGGCCGCCAGAGCGGCGATGAGCATACCCTCGATGACGGAGTGGGGGTTGCCTTCCATAATAGAGCGGTCCATAAACGCGCCGGGGTCGCCCTCATCACCGTTGCAGACCACATACTTCTTGCCCTTGGGCTGCTTGCGCACGCTGTCCCCCTTACGGCCGGGGGGGAAGCCCCCGCCGCCGCGGCCGCGCAGACCGGAGTCCAGGATCTCCTTGCAGATCTCCTCGTCGGTCATGTCGAACAGGGCCTTCTCGAAGGCCACATAGCCGTCCCGGGCCAGGTACTCGTTCAGGTCCTCGGCATCGGTAGTGCCGCAGTTGGCCAGCACGATGCGGTGCTGCTTGTGGTAGAAGGGGATCTCGTCGTGCTTGGCATAGGCCACGCCGTCCAGAGTATAGAGCAGGCGCTCGATGATCTCGTCACCCAGAATGGTCTTCTCAATGATCTCGTCACAGTCGGCCAGCTTCACGTGGGTGTACAGAATGCCGGCGGGCTCGATCTGCAGCAGGGGGCCCATCTCACAGAAGCCGTGGCAGCCGCTCTTCTTCATGGCAACGCCGTTGCTGCCGCAGCTGCACTCGCCTTCCTCCTCCATGAGGTTGACGTGCACACACAGGCCGCGGCGCTCGCATTCGGTCTTGATGTAGTCATAAATCTCCAGAGAGCCGCCGGCGATACAGCCGGTGCCCGCACAGATCAGAATCTGCTTGCCCTGGCCGTCCATGGCCTTTTTGGCGTTGGCACGGCGGGTCTGCAGCATGTCTCGGGTCATATCAGCCATTTTCCCCATCCTCCTTCTTGATCTGCTCCAGCAGTTCCACGATGGCCTCCGGCGTCATCTTGGAGTGCACCTGATCGTTGATGGTCACAACGGGGGCCAGACCGCAGGCACCCAGGCAGGAAACGGTCTCCAGCGTAAACAGACCGTCTGCCGAGGTCTTCTGCTTACCCTCCAGCTTCAGGTGTGCACGAATCGCATCGTAGATGGGCTGGGACTTACGCACGTGGCAGGCGGTACCATCGCACACCTTGATGATGTACTTACCCTTGGCCTCCAGCGAGAAGTTCTCGTAGAAGGTGGCCACGCTGTACACCTTTGCCACGCCGATGTTCAGCTTCTGGGCGATCAGTTCCAGAACGGGCACGCTGAGGTACTTATACTCCGCCTGAACGTCCTGCATGATCGCGATGAGGTTGCTTCGCTGAGCGCCGTAGGAATCAATGATCTGCTCCACACGCTCCATGGATACGTTTGCCATTGGTTTTCTCTCCTTTTCCTGATGTCCCGGGTTGCAGACGGCAGAACGCCCGCGTCCCAGAGTAAAAAACGGCAGATTTTCACTTATAACGAATTATAGCATAGTCTGTCGGATTTCACAATGAAATTTTTCCCGGTTTTAGCCCCTTTTTCATATTTATTTTCCAAGTATAACTATATATAAAAACCTATAAATCCGGCTGAAAATATTCCGGTTCTGTGTTCCCTTTTTTTCCTGTTTATGCTACAGTAAAGACACACCCCAAGCCTTTGGACACAAAAAGGAGACGAAGCCATATGAAGACTTACACCATCACGCGGGTGAACGGCACCCCTGATTGGTCTGCCATTCCCACCCTTTCCATCGATACCGTGCACAAAGCAGAGACCTCCCCCGTACAGGCCTGGGCCCAGATCGCCTATGACGATGAACAGCTGTTTGTCCGCCTGAGTGCTGTGGAGGAGCATATCCGTACCGAGGAGTCCGGCCCGCTGGCCAGAACCTGGGAGGACAGCTGTCTGGAATTCTTCTTCTCTCCCGTGGAGGGCGACCCCCGTTATGTGAATGTGGAAACCACCTGCGGCGGCGCGTTTTTGATGGGCGTGGGCTTCAACCGGTACGATCTGATCCGGCTGGTCCCCTGGGGAGACAATGTAGTCTTTGAGACCAAGCCCACCCGCCTGGATAGCGGCTGGGAGGTCACCTATTCCCTGCCCTACAAGCTTCTGCAGGTGATCTTCCCCACCTTCTCCCCCAAGTCCGGCGACATCCTGCGTGCCAACTGCTACAAGTGTGGCGACAAGACCGCCACACCCCACTGGATGAGCTGGTCGCCCGTGACCTGCGAAACGCTGGATTTCCACACGCCTCAGTACTTCGGTACCATGGTGTTTGAATGATTCTCTACACCTGCACCGCGCCCCGTTCCCAACACGGAACGGGGCGCGATTTTTTCAAAAAAATCGCCCGGAAGCCTGTGCTTCCGGGCGATGGTTTGGGTCAGATCCGGGTAATGTCGATGGGGGTCAGATCCTCACTGCGGCTCTGCTGGCGCACAGTCAGCAGGGCGCGGGCGGTGTCGATGGCGGTGACACAGCCCACAGAGTGTTCCACCGCACTGCGGCGGATCTTGAAGCCATCGGTGTCGTGCTTGCGGCCCTTGGTGGGGGTGTTGATGATCAGGTCCACTGTGCCTGAGGCAATCATGTCCAGAATGTTGGGGTGCGCCTGGGACACGCGGTTGACCCGCTTGCAGTCGATGCCCGCCTCAGTGAGCACATCGCAGGTGCTGGAGGTGGCGTACAGCTCAATGCCCATCTCCTCAAAGCCCCGGGCGATGGACACGATCTCCTTTTTGTCCTCGTCCTTGACGGTGATGATGATGCGGCCGCCCCGCTTGGGCGCTTTCAGGCCCGAGCCCTTGAATGCCTTGAGCAGAGCCTGGGGATAGTTGGTGGCCAGACCCAGCACCTCGCCGGTGGACTTCATCTCCGGGCCAAGGCCGGTGTCCACATCGGTCAGCTTCTCGAAGGAGAACACAGGGGCCTTGACGGCGTAGTAGTCAGCCTCCTTATAGATGCCGGTACCAAAGCCCAGGTCCTTGAGCTTCTGCCCCAGCATGACCTTGGTGGCAAGGTCGATGATGGGCACGCCGGTGACCTTGGAGATATAGGGAATGGTGCGGGAGGAACGGGGGTTGACCTCGATGACATAGATATCGTCATCATAAAGGATATACTGGGCATTGATCAGGCCGATGACCCCCAGATGCTTGGCCATGTTCTGGGTGTGCTTGAGGATGAGCTCCCGGTGCTTGTCCTCCAGATTGATGGGCGGATAAACCGCGATGGAGTCGCCGGAATGAACACCGGCACGCTCCACGTGCTCCATGATGCCGGGGATAAGGATATCCTCGCCATCGAACACGCCGTCCACCTCCAGCTCCCGTCCCATGAGGTACTTGTCCACCAGCACGGGGTGCTCCTGCACGGTCATGTTGATGATCTTCATGAACTCTTCGATGTTCCGGTCGGAGTAAGCGATCTCCATACCCTGACCGCCCAGCACGTAGGAGGGGCGCACCAGCACGGGATAGCCCAGCTCGTTGGCCGCCTTAAGGGCCTCCTCGGTGGTGAAGATAGTCTTGCCCTTGGCGCGGGGGATGTCGCACTTTTCCAGGATCTCGTCAAAGCGCTCCCGGTCCTCGGCGGCGTCCACGCCGTCGGAGGAGGTGCCCAGGATCTGCACGCCCATGTCAGTCAACGCCTTGGCCAGCTTGATTGCGGTCTGACCGCCAAACTGGACCACCGCGCCCCAGGGCTTCTCCTGCTCCACGATGTTCTGCACGTCTTCCGCGGTCAGCGGCTCAAAGTACAGCTTGTCCGCCACGTCGAAGTCGGTGGAAACGGTCTCGGGGTTGTTGTTGACGATGATGGTCTCGTACCCCAGTCGGCGGAAGGCCCACACGGAGTGAACGGAACAGTAGTCAAACTCGATGCCCTGGCCGATACGGATGGGGCCGGAGCCGAGGACCAGCACCTTCTTCTTGTCCCCGCTGTCCACAGCCTCGTTCTCGCCATCGTAGGTAGAGTAATAATAGGGGGTCTTGGCGTCGAACTCAGCGGCACAGGTATCCACCATCTTGAAGGAGGGAATGATGCCGTAACTCTCGCGCAGGGCCTTGACTTCAGCCTGCTTCATGCCGCACAGCGTGCCGATATAGCTGTCAGCAAAGCACATTTCCTTGGCCTGCTTCATCAGGTCGGCATCGGGCGCACCCTTGCAGGCCTTCAGCGCCTCTTCCATGTCGATGATGCGCTTGAAGCCGTCCAGGAACCAGATGTCCATCTTGGTGATGTGGTTGATCTTCTGGGGAGAGAAGCCCCGGCGCAGAGCCTCCGCCACCACGAACAGGCGCTCGTCGGTGACATTGACCAGCATATCCTCGATCTCGTCGGTGTACAGGCCCTCCAGCTTGTCCAGCTTCAGAGCGCGCACATTCAGCTCCAGAGAGCGGATGGCCTTCATCAAAGCGCCCTCGAAGGAGTTGGCGATGGCCATAACTTCGCCGGTGGCCTTCATCTGGGTACCCAGAGTGCGGCTGGCGGTGGTGAACTTGTCAAAGGGCAGACGGGGGATCTTCAGCACGCAATAGTCGATGGTGGGCTCAAAACAAGCCATGGTGGTGCCGGTAACGGCGTTGGTGATCTCGTCCAGGGTGTAACCCAGCGCCACCTTGGCCGCAACTTTGGCGATGGGGTAACCGGTGGCCTTGGAGGCCAGCGCGGAGGAACGGGACACACGGGGATTGACCTCGATGACCGCGTACTCAAAGCTGTCGGGATTCAGGGCAAACTGGCAGTTACAGCCACCCTCGATCTCCAGGGCGTTGATGATGTCCAGCGCGGCGGAGCGCAGCATCTGGTACTCCTTGGGGGCCAGTGTCTGAGTGGGGGCCACCACAATGGAGTCGCCGGTATGCACACCCACAGGGTCGATGTTTTCCATGGAGCAGATGGTAATGGCGTTGCCGGCGCTGTCGCGCATGACCTCGAACTCGATCTCCTTCCAGCCGGAGATACACCGCTCGATGAGCACCTGACCCACGCGGGACAGGCTGATGCCGCGGTCAGAGATCTCCTCCAGAGAGGCGCGGTCGTAGGCAATGCCGCCGCCGGTACCGCCCAGAGTGTAGGCGGGACGGACGATAACGGGGTAGCCGATGCTCTCGGCAAAGTTCACCGCATCGGTCACGCTCTCCACCACCAGAGAGGTAACGCAGGGCTGACCGATGGACTCCATGCAGTCCTTGAACCCCTGACGGTCCTCCGCCTTGTGGATGGACTCGGGGCTGGTGCCCAGCAGACGGATGCCGTACTTTTCCAGGGTGCCGTTCTCATGCAGGGCCATGCCCAGGTTCAGACCGGTCTGACCGCCCAGGTTGGGCAGCAGAGCATCGGGACGCTCCTTCTCGATAATCTGGGTAACGGAGGGAATGTTCAGCGGCTCGATATACACATGGTCGGCAATGTCCTTGTCGGTCATGATGGTGGCGGGGTTGGAGTTGACCAGAACGACCTCCAGCCCCTCTTCTTTCAGAGCACGGCAGGCCTGAGTGCCGGCGTAGTCAAACTCGGCGGCCTGACCGATGACAATGGGGCCGGAGCCAAGGACCAGAACCTTCTTGATGTCAGCATACTTCGGCATTACTTGGCACCTCCCATAATATCTGCAATGCGGTCAAAGACATATTTCACTTCCATGGGACCGGTATTGCCCTCGGGATTGAACTGCATGGTGAAGCAGTTGGGGCGGGTATACTTCAGGCCCTCCACGCTGCCGTCATTGACGTTGACATGGCTGACCTGTGCCACAGCGGCATCCACACTGTCACCCACCACGGCATAGCCGTGGTTCTGGGCAGTGATGAACACCTTGCCCTTTTCCAGATCGCGGACGGGAATGTTACCGCCACGGTGTCCGTAAGGCAGCTTCTCCGTCTTGCCGCCCACAGCCAGAGCCAGCAGCTGATGTCCAAGGCCGAAGCCGAACAAAGGCAGGTCGCTTTCGTACAGTTTCTTCACCTGGGCAATGAGGTCGGTATTCTCGTTGGGGTCGCCGGGTCCGGGAGAGAGCACCACACCATCATAGCCACCGGCAAGAATGTCGGATGCAGCGGTATCAGCAGGCAACACAGTCACCTTGCAGCCACGGGCGGTCAGACAGCCAAGAATGCTGTTGGTCACACCGTAGTCCAGCACGGCGGCATGGCAGCGCTGCTCACCCTGGGCAGGGATCTCTCTGCTCTGCTTGCAGGTGACCTCAGCCACTTTCTTCTCCACCCGGTAGGCGCGGAGTTTCTCCATTACCTGGGCAATATTAAAATGCTCCGCACAGGTGAGCATAGCCATCATGCTCCCCTGATTACGGAGGATTCTTGTCAGGGCACGGGTGTCAACCCCCTGCACGCCCGCAATATTGTTCTGTTTCAGATAGGTGTTCAGGTCGCCCTGGCAGCGGAAGTTGCTGCCCCGATCAGACAGGTGCCGGACAACAAATACCTCCACCCAGGTACGGTCGGACTCCACATCCTCATCATTGACACCATAGTTTCCAACGAGGGGATAGGACATCACAACGCCCTGCCCGGCATAAGAGGGGTCGGTCAACAGTTCCTGATACCCGGTCATGGAAGTGTTGAACACCAACTGGCAGACCTTCTCTTCTGTGCTGCCAATGCTTGTTCCGGTAAACACGCTGCCGTTTTCCAGAATCAAAGTCGCTTTCATACTGCGCATCCCGCCTTTCTTTCCACGCTCTTGAAAAAAGGGAGCAACCGCGCGCATCCATCATCCGTACGGATGGCGCGTAGTAACTCCCTGCATTCAGACATTCTTTTACCTAAGTTATTCTACTCGAAACAACGCCAAAACGCAAGGGTCTTTCCCCCGTTTTTTTCCTCTTTTTTCAATTCCGGCTGTTTTGCCAAAATCCCCGGGGATATTTTGTCCGCACAATGTCATAATAACCGTAACCAAACTGGCCGGGGAGGGAGATACATTTGGTCATCGCGCTGTTCCGCACCGTGATATTATACCTGCTTATCATCACCGGCGTACGGCTGATGGGCAAACGTCAGGTGGGTGAGCTGGAGCCGTCGGAGCTGGTGGTCTCCCTGCTCATTGCCGATCTGGCTGCCGTCCCCATGCAGGACTTTGGCATCCCGTTGCTCACCGGCATTATCCCCATTTTCACCCTGCTTTCGCTGACCATGGTCTTTTCGGTGCTGACCATGAAGAACACACGCTTTCGCATCCTCATGTGCGGCAGGCCCAGCATCGTGGTGAAAAACGGCTCGCTGGATCAGCGGGAAATGCAGCGCAACCGCTACACCGTGGACGAGCTGTTCGAAGAACTGCGCATGAAGGGGTACACCGACCTGACCCGGATCAAATATGCCATTCTGGAGACCAACGGACAGCTGTCCGTTCTCCCCTATGCCGCCTGTCAGCCCCCGGATGCTGCCCAGATGTCTGTGAACGTACAGGAAAGCGGTCTGCCGGTGATCCTGATCAGTGACGGACGTCTGTTGGAGGAGAACCTGCACATTTCCGGTCACGACCGCAGCTGGCTGGACAAACAGCTGCAAAAACACAACTGCCCCTCTCTCGCCGATGTGTTTCTGATGACTGTGGACGAGACAGACAAGGTCTACTGCTCTCTCCGGCAGGAGTTCGGCAGCAGCAAGGAGGCGCCCCTATGAAACGCTTGTGGATCACGGTGGCAATCCTGCTTGCCATGCTGGGCGGCACGCTGGGCAACAGCTGGTATCTCAACAACCTTATTTCCGATTTCGGACAGAAACTGACCGCCGCCCATAAACAGGCTGCCTCGGACAACTGGGCGCGAGCCACACAGTTGACCCAGCAGGTGGTCGACCACTGGCAGAACCATGATTTTTATCTTCATGTCATGCTCCCCCATCGGGATATTGACGACATACACCTGACTTTCTGCGAGGTACAGGAATATCTAAAACTGGAAGAAGCCGACCAGTACAACGCCGCCAACGCCAAGCTTATCGCCCAACTGGGCCTGCTGGCGGAGATGGAGCAGTTGAACTGGAAGAATATTTTGTAACAATAAATCTTGATTTGTCGGGATGTGGGGCGTCGGGGCGCCGCTCCCTACGGATAAGAATGACCTACCACAGTTTGTATGGGCAGGCGCAGCCATTCAAACGCAGAAAGCTGTCTGATTTTGGTGGCAGTCATATTCGATGCTTGTGGTCCTCTGGAGCATGATATTCATTTCACTTTTCTCCGCCTTCATGTATCCGGTTTTTCTCTTCCTCTCGTTCTTCTTTTTCGTTTGGACTATCTGGGCCATGTTTCCAGCCAAGGAGTAATTATATGAACAAAGTGCCATTTCCCCCTGTTTATGTCACCATTGCGCTCCCCCTCTTTGCGTTTCTATTAATACTCATTTATCCCTAACATATGATAAAGAACGCCGCCCGATGGGCGGCGTTCTTTGTTGTCATTTCTTTTTAATTTCGTCCCAATACTTTTTGGCGGCCTGTTCTGTCTTGTTGTCCCCATACTTATAGTACTTCCGATCCTTGAGGGCATCGGGCAAATACTGCTGATCCACCCAGTGATTGGGAAAGTCGTGGGGATAGAGATAGCCCTGCTCCCGCTCCATGCCGGCGGAGTCGGCATGGACGTTCTGCAGCTCCCTTGGAATCTCACCGGTGTTCCCGGCACGAATGTCGGCCACCGCTTGGGCATAGCCCATGTATACGCTGTTTGACTTGGGTGCGGTGGCCAGCAGCACCACCGCTTGAGCCAGAGGCAGCCGCGCTTCGGGCAGGCCAAGCTGCAGGGCGTTGTCCACACAGGCCTTGACGATGGACACCGCCTGAGGGTAGGCCATGCCCACATCCTCGCTGGCAGAGCATAAAATGCGCCGGATGGCGGTGATCATGTCCCCTGCTTCCAGCAGGCGGGCCAGATAGTGCAGTGCCGCGTCCGGGTCAGAACCGCGCAAAGACTTCATCAGGGCGGAGGCGATGTCAAAATGAGCATCCCCCTCCCGGTCATAGCGCATGGCCGATTGCTGGGATACCAGCCGGGCATCCTCCATGGTGACCAGCAGGCTGCCCTCCTGCCTCCGGGCTGCGGTAAGCAGCAGCTCCACGGCGTTCATGGCCTTTCGCACATCACCGCCGCAGGAGGCCGCAATGTGCTGCGTCACCCCCGGTTCACAAACCGCCTTGGCACCCAGCCGCTGTTCCATGATGGCGATGCCCCGCTCCACCGCAGGCAATACGTCCTGAGGGGTGTGCTGCTTGAATTCAAACACTGTGGACCGGGACAGTACCGCGTTGAACACGGCAAAATAGGGATTCTCCGTGGTGGAGGCGATGAGGGTGATCTTCCCATTTTCCATAAATTCCAGCAGAGACTGCTGCTGCTTTTTATTGAAGTACTGGATCTCATCCAGATAGAGCAACACACCCTCGGGCGCCATGAACGTACCGATCTGGGCCATGATGTCCTTGATGTCGGAAATGGAGGCCGTGGTGGCGTTGAGGCGGTGCAGGGGTCGATTGGTCTTTTGGGCAATGATGTTGGCCACCGTGGTCTTTCCCGTGCCCGACGGCCCATAGAAAATCAGGTTGGGGATATTGCCGCTGTCAATAATACGGCGAAGCAGGCCGTCCGGACCCAGAATGTGGGTCTGGCCCACCACCTGATCCAGTTCCTGGGGTCTTATTTCATCTGCCAGAGGACGATAGGACATATTCATTCACTCCTTGTGCAACACCTGCCGCACGGCACATTTTTTCCTTGAACAGGCGGTTGAGCAAGGCCACCACCCGTCCTGTGGCAACCATGGCTACCACGGTACCCAGTCCGATCCCAATGACCCGGCCACGCAACGCAAGTCCCAATATCAGCGTGATGCAGACACAGCTGATGTCGCATACGTTTTTGGAAAATCCCTGACTCCAGCCGGTCCGGTCCTCCACTGCCTGAATAATGCCGTCGCCGGGGTTGGGGATCAGGCGCATATTCAGCGTCAGTACGATGCCCGTCCCGGTGAGCACCACACCACCCAGCAGCACCACCAGATCCGCGCCTACGCCATGGGCCGTGCAGTCATAAGTGACCGCCCGGCTCAGCGCACTGAGCACCCGGCTGAATACAAGGCTCAGGGGCAGCTGCAGCAGGTCAACGACCCGGCTGCCCCGCCCACGAACGATAAACTGCGCAGCCACAAACATGGAGTAGGCCACAAAGGTCATATCACCAAAATCCAGCCCGAAAATCTGCGACAGGCTGTACGCCACCGACACGATGGGCGACACGCCCAGTCCCGCTTTGGTGTTCAAGGTGATGCCCAGCGCCAGCACCAGCATCCCCGCAGTGTAAATGGTCCAGCGCCACAAATGCCTCATGCATTCCCCTCCGCTTTTCCCGCAGCATGGCTGCACCACGGGCGCAGAGTACACTCCCCGCACCGGGGACGGCGGGCAATACACACCGCACGCCCATGCAGCACCATACGGTGGCAGAAATCATTGGATTTATCCGGGGGCAGAATGGCACGCAGCTGCTGTTCCACCTTGGCCGGATCTTTCGTGCCGTCTGTCAGACCAAGCAGACCGGTGATACGGATGCAATGGGTGTCCGCCACTACAACGCCCGGGGTGTTGTATATGTCGCCCAGAATGAGATTGGCCGTCTTGCGGCCCACGCCGGGCAGGCGGAGCAAATCATCCATGTTGTCGGGAACTCTTCCACCATACTCCTCCAGCAGCATCCGGGAGGCCAGCACGATGTCCCGGGCCTTGGCCCGGAAAAAGCCGGTGGAGTGCACGTATTGCTCCACCTCGGCAACATCGGCATTGGCCAGCGACTCCAGCGTGGGAAAGCGCTCATACAGGGCGGGGGTAATCTTGTTCACTCGCTCATCGGTGCATTGGGCGGCCAGCCGAACAGAAAATAGCAGCTCGTAGTCTTTTTTGTAATCCAGAGAGCAGATCCCCTCCGGGTACAGCCGCTCCAGTTCCTCCACAATGGAAACTACGTCTTTCTTCGCTTTCAAGCTATCCACCCCAATCTCCCGGTCCACGGGACAAAAGTCGTTTGCTTATTTTACCACACTTTGTTTTGGATTTCGACCCTGTTTTTCTGTTTAGCCCATTGTTTTTTTCAGGGAATTTGTTATAATGTTTTAAAATTTAAAATCACACGTAACAGGAGGGTTCTATCCATGGTCAAATCTGCAATGGAATTTCTCGCATCTGTCGATCCTGAGCTGGGTGCCGCCGTCCGGGCCGAGTATGACCGGCAGCAGCGCAACATCGAGCTGATCGCCTCGGAGAACATCGTCAGCCCCGCCGTTCTGGCCGCAGCCGGCACCGTGCTGACCAACAAGTATGCCGAGGGTTATCCCGGCAAGCGCTACTACGGCGGCTGCCAGTGTGTGGACATCGCGGAAAACCTGGCCATCGAGCGGGCCAAGCAGCTGTTTGGCGCCCAGTATGCCAACGTACAGCCCCACTCCGGCGCCTCTGCCAACTTTGCCGTGTATCAGGCCCTGTGCAACGTGGGCGACACCGTTCTGGGCATGAGTCTGGACAACGGCGGTCACCTGACCCACGGCTCTCCGGTGAACTTCTCCGGCAAGAACTATAACATGGTCGCTTACGGCGTGAATGATCAGGGCTACATTGACTATGACCAGGTCCGCGACCTGGCCCGCCAGCACAAGCCCCGTATGATTCTGGCCGGCGCATCCGCCTATCCCCGCGTCATCGACTTCAAGACCTTTGCTGACATTGCCCACGAAGTGGGGGCCTACCTGTTTGTGGACATGGCCCACATCGCCGGTCTGGTGGCCGCCGGGGTGCATCCCTCCCCTGTCCCCTATGCCGACGTGGTGTCCACCACCACGCACAAGACCCTGCGCGGCCCCCGTGGCGGCATGCTGCTGTGCAATAATCCGGACATCGCCAAGAAGCTCAACTCCGCCATCTTCCCCGGCTCTCAGGGCGGCCCGCTGGAGCACATTATCGCCGCCAAGGCTGTGGCGCTGGGCGAAGCGCTCAAGCCCGAGTTCAAGGCCTATCAGCAGCAGATCGTCAAGAACGCTGCGGTGCTGGCTGACACCATCAAGGCCGAGGGTCTGGACCTGGTGTCCGGCGGCACGGACAACCACCTGATGCTGGTTGACCTGCGCCCGGCACACCTGACCGGCAAGGAGATGGAGCACCGTCTGGACGAGGTGTGCATCACCGTCAACAAAAACGCCATCCCCAATGACCCGGAGAAGCCCTTCGTCACCTCTGGCATCCGGGTGGGTACTCCCGCTGTCACTTCCCGCGGCTTTGTGGAAGAGGACATGAAGGTGGTGGGCAAGCTCATCGCCCAGACCGCCTTCCAGTTCGACACCAAAGCCGAGGAGATTCGCGCCGCCGCTCTGGCCCTGACTGCCAAGTACCCCATCTACAACGGCTAAACACTTCAATCAAGAGGCACAGCCTCTTGATTGAGTGAATTTCAGCCCACTGCAGCGCACTCGCTTCGCTCGCACGTTTGTGGGCTGAGAAGTATTTTCTCCGACGCACATGTCGCCGGAGAAAATGAATTAAATTTCTTTCGCCGCTGCTGCGGCGAAACTCTACGAGGTCTTAGAACGCAGAGGATTCTCCTCTGCGTTCTTTTCTCTTCTTACACCTTGTCTTTTTCCCGGTTTTCCCGCATAATATGAATGAGGTGATCCCCTGTGAACAGTTTATTCCGCTGCCCCCTGTGTGCCCAGCCTCTGGAGCGCGGGGAGCACGCCTATTCCTGCCCGTCGGGCCACAGCTTTGACCGCGCTGCAGAGGGCTACACCCATCTGCTGCCCGCCAACCGAAAGCACTCCAAGAACCCCGGCGACGACAAGCAGATGGTGGCCGCCCGGTGCGCTTTTCTGGACAAGGGCTATTATGCTCCTTTGCGGGATACCCTGTCCGAGCTGGCTGTCGGGTTACTGACCGATATTCCCTCCCCCCGGCTGCTGGACAGCGGCTGCGGCGAGGGCTACTACACAGCTGGACTTGCCCGAGCCTTGCCCTCCTTGTCCGTTGCCGGCATCGACATCTCCAAGTTTGCCGTCCGGCGGGCGGCCAAACGGGTAAAAAACGGCGAGTTTGCCGTGGCCTCCGCCTACCATCTTCCTGTTCCGGATGCCAGCGTCCACCTGCTGACCAACATCTTTTCTCCCCTGTGCGCGGAGGAGTTCGCCCGGGTGCTTGCACCCGGCGGTCACTTTCTCTATGTGGTCCCCGACCAGCGGCATCTGTGGCAGATGAAAGAGGTCCTCTACGAAAGCCCCTACGAAAATCCGGTCAAACGGGAGGACTATGACCACTTTGTCTGGCAGCAGGTCGTCCCCCTGCGCTACCGCATCACGCTGGACTGCCCGCAGGACATCATGGCCCTGTTCGGCATGACCCCTTACGCGTGGAAAACGCCCAAACAGGGCGTGGAACGGCTGGACAAGTTGTCTCGTTTGGAAACGGAGATCGGCTTTGATATTCATGTCTATCAGAGAACATAAAAAATCACCCAACCGATTGGTTGGGTGATTTTTTATCACTTATCTTCCAGCAGCTTGTTCAGCTCGGACATGAAGGTGTTGATGTCCTTGAACTGGCGGTAGACGGAGGCAAAGCGCACATAGGCCACCTCATCCACCTTCTTCAGCCGCTCCATGACCAGCTGACCGATGCGCTCGGTGCTGGTCTCCCGCTCCAGAGAATTCTGCAACTCCTGCTCGATCTCGTCGGCGATCTTTTCCAGCGTGTCGTAGGACACCGGACGCTTCTCGCAGGCGCGGATCATGCCGTTGAGCAGCTTGGTCTTGTCAAAGGTCTGGCGGTTTCCGTCCTTCTTGACCACCATCAGGGGCAGGCTCTCCACCGTTTCATAGGTGGTAAAGCGCTTGTGGCAGGCAAGGCATTCCCGCCGGCGGCGAATGCTGGCCCCCTCCTCTGCGGGACGGGAGTCCACAACTTTGCTTTCCAGATGTCCACAGAACGGACACTTCATACCTTCTCCTCCAAACCGGTCGGCTGCAGCCGATTTATATTATGTAAAGCATTATACCACGCTATTTTGTGTTTTGGTAGCCCCTTTTCCACATTTTCCCGGGTTTTTTACAGCTTGGTCAGCTGGGGCGCGGCAAATTTGAGCATGAGCCGCTTTGTTCCCACGTTATCAAAGGCGATTTCGATGAGCACGTCACCGCCGGCCTTCTGGGTGGAGGTGACCATTCCCCTGCCAAACGCCTTGTGATTGACCATGTCGCCCTTACGGTATTCGGGCACGGACGCGGCGGTACTCCCTCCGCCGGAGGTGGGCAGTGGCCGTTTGCCCGGCAGGGGATATTTGGATGGGCCGGATGGGGCCGACTTGTACGTCGTCGCACCGGACGGACGGGAGCCGATACTACCCTGCCGACCATAACCGGTGCGGTAGGGATTGGAATAGCCCTCGTAGCCGGAGGTGCGGCTGGGGATCCCTCCCCACTCGTCCTGCTCGCGGCTGAGGAAGGTGCGGCCGCTGCGTTCCAGATACTGCGGGGGGATCTCCTCCACAAAGCGGGAAGGGCGGTTGGAGCTGGTGTGGCCGAACAGCATGCGCTGGTTGGCGCAGGTGAGGTACAGCCGCTGCTTGGCTCGGGTCATGGCCACATAGCACAGCCGGCGCTCCTCCTCCATCTCCTCCGGCTCGCCGATCACACGCATACCGGGGAACATCCCTTCCTCCATGCCCACCACAAAGACCACAGGGAATTCCAGTCCCTTGGCCGAGTGCATGGTCATCATGACCACACAGTCATCTCCGGCGTCGTGGCCGTCAAGGTCGGTGTACAGGGCGATCTCATCCAGAAATCCTGCCAGCGAAGGCTCATCCCCCGCATTTTCCAGATAGCCGTTGATGGAGGTAAGCAGCTCCCGCACGTTTTCCAGGCGCGTGCGGTCCTCCACGGTGTTCTTGCTTTCCAGCATCACGGCATAGCCGGTGCGGGCAATCAGTTCCTCGTAAAAATCGGGTAACGGCATGGTCCGGGACAGTTCACCCAGCTGTTCCATCAGCTCGGCAAATGCACGCAGTTTCGCCGCGGAACGCTGCAGCTCGGGATACTGTCCGGCACGGCTGACCACCTCATACAGGGAGCAGCCCTCCTGCCGGGCGATGGACTGGGCTGTGTCCACCGTCCGGTCTCCGATGCCACGGGGCGGATTGTTGATGATGCGCCGCAGGCGCAGGTCGTCCTGAGGATTGTTGAGCACACACAGGTAGGCCACCATGTCCTTCACCTCGGCCCGGTCAAAAAAGCGCGTGCCGCCGATGATCTTATAGGGGATACCGTTGCGCTTGCAGGCATTTTCCAGCTGATTGGACTGGGCGTTCATGCGGTAAAGAATGGCGTGGTCCTTCCACTTTTTCCCCTGTCCGTAGGCGTCCAGAATACGCATGGCCACATACTGGGCCTCGTCATTTTCGTTCATGGCGGTGTAAAGCTGCAGTTTGTCCCCTGCTCCGGCTTTTGTCCACAGTTCTTTGCCCTTGCGGCCCTGATTGTTGCGGATGACCGCGTTGGCCGCGTTGAGAATGTTGCCGGTGGAGCGGTAATTCTGCTCCAGCCGAATGACCCGGGCCCCCTTGTACTGCTGCTCAAAGGACAGGATGTTTTCAATGGTGGCACCACGGAAGCGGTAGATGGACTGGTCGTCGTCACCCACCACGCAGAAGTTCTCGTACCCCCCGGCCAGGGTGGAGGCCAGCAAATACTGGAGATTATTGGTGTCCTGATACTCATCAATGAGCACATAGCGGAACTTGCGCTGGTAGTAGGTGCGTACCTGCTCGTCCTGCTGAAGCAGACGCACGGTGTGCAGAATGATGTCGTCAAAATCCAGCGCGCTGGCCTCCCACAGACGGCGCTCGTACTCGGCGTAGATCTGGGCGATCTTCTCCCTGCGGTAATCGCCGGAACGCCGGCTTTCCGCCAGATATTCCGCCCCCAGCTTCATCTCGTCCTTGGCCCGGGAGATGTAGCCCAGCACGGTGCGGGGCGGGAACTGCTTGTCGTCAATATTGTTTTCCTTGAGAATATCCTTGATGACCCGCAGGGAGTCGTCCGTATCGTAGATGGTAAAGGAGGATGAGAATCCCAGCTTGTCGATGTCCCGGCGCAGGATGCGCACGCAGGCGGAGTGGAAGGTACTGGCCCAGATGTCGTTGGCCTCGGGGCCAAGCATACGCTCCAGACGCTCTTTCAGCTCCCCGGCAGCCTTGTTGGTAAAGGTAATGGCCAGAATGGACCAGGGGGCTGCGGGCTCCACCCGGCACAGCTGCTGTGCCCGAAGTACCTGCTCCGGAGTGGGCGCAGCGGCATACTGTTCCAGAAAGACCACGTCTTCCGGGGTGACCCAGTCGGGCACTTCCACGCTGTCCGAGCCACGGCCGTACTTCATTAAATTGGCAATGCGGTTGATGAGCACGGTGGTCTTGCCGCTGCCCGCACCTGCCAGCAGCAGCAGAGGGCCTTCTGTAGCCAGCACAGCCTCCTGCTGCTCGGTATTCAGCCGGGAAAAGTCGTGGGCGATGACCGCCCGGCGCGCCCGGCAAAAACGCAATTCCAGTTCATGGTCCAGCATGGTTATGTCCTCGTTTCTCGCAGATTCAACGTCGCTGTCTATTGTATAACAAACCACGGGTACGGTCAACCGGACAGGCGACACAATCCCGGTTTCTTTTTTGTTCTGCACACCGGCGCGGCTGCATAGAATAGGTACTACATCGTATACGGAGGAAACACATATGAAGTCCTGTTTATGTATTCTGTTGTCTATGACGCTGCTGTCCTTCCCCTCTTCCGCCGCCCACCCGGACGCCACCCCCGACGCCCTCGCCCTGCCCGCCCACGCGCTGGTCCTGACCATGCTGGAACGGGGGCTGGACTATAATGCGTCAGACCCCACCTTTGTGTGGCTGTCCGCCTACTATGCCCTGACCCTCTCCGCCTTTGACGATGCGCAGGCGGTGTGGACTGCGGACCGGCTCACCCTCCCCGCCGACCGGCTCACTCCCCTGCTGGCGCAGATGTTCTCCGCTCTGACCTCCCTGCCCGCACAGCCCGGTGCACTACGATCTGTTCTCACCCACTCCCCGGACCGGACCCGGCTTTGGCTGGCGGCAGGCGATCCGGGACAGACCCAGCTGATCTGGCTGGGTCGTCAGGACGGACACTGGCTGGCCGCGCTGGTCAGCCCGGATGCAGACTCTCCCCTGTGCCACGTCCGGATCGGCCTGAACCGCGCCGGGACCGCCATTGAATCGTGTATCGTGTCAGAACAACTGCCGCAGACCCGTAGGTCTGCGGCAGTTGTTATTTCCGGGTACGGGCATAGGCGGACGGACTGAGAGAAAACATTCGGGTGAAGATTCGGCTGAAATAGAGGGGTCGGCGTACCCCGCCGCCCTTGCCACCTCCGCCACGGAATCAAACATTGCTCTGTCCAGTATGGCAGCCGCCCGCCTGCTCCTGCCGGGAAACAAAGGCCAACACCTGAAAAAACACAGCCTGACACCGGTAGGTTTCTTCCCTGCACCATCTTTAACTCCTTTTCCAAAAGCTTTACCCGCTCCAACCTCACCACATACTTCCCCCTGTTTCTGACTTCTCTGATCGTGCTGGTGGGCTGGGCGCAAGCCTTGCCCTGCTGTCCAACGTGCTGTCTATGGCCACTATCCCCCTTTGTTTGACCCTGATCTGAGCCTGTATTACGAAACCCGGCGCTCTGCCATTTGGCAGAGCGCCGGGTTTGTCTTTGCTTGATTTGGAATACGCTTAGCGGTTCATGAAGTCAATAAAACGCTGGGCAACGGGGTTTTCCTTGCGCAGGTCCACCATGTTGATGATGTACTTTTTGCCCTGGTACTCCTTCTCGGCCACCGCCATCTTGACCGGGCCGTCGCCGCCGCGGTCGTTCCACGTTCTGCCGGATCCCAGCAGCACGGGGGTAAAGCCACCGTCGCAGAAGAAGATCTTGTGCAGGATGGGGGTGATCATATCCTCGTTCTCGTTGTACCAGTACCGGAAGTCAAAGGCTTCAAAGTGCTCATTGACCGCATGGCCCCGGGCCATGGCACAGAAGTGCTTGGGACGCATGGGGCAGACAATCACCTTGATCTTCTCGCCGGCGATCTCATGCTCACCCTCAGGCAGGTCGTTGATCCACACCACATCCTCCCGCTGCGCCACCTCTTCCTGCCGTGCAAACACTTCCAGCTCCACACTGTTGCAGGTGAGGATCTTGCCGTCCTTTTTCAGGAACGCGGTCAGGGTGACCTTCTCCCGGTCTTCCACGTCCTGGGCCGTATAGGTGGGGCTGCCGATGTATTTGCTCTGCATAGGCTCGGACACGGCGTGGACACTGGTGCGGCGCAGCAAGCGGCCGTTCTCGTCCGTCAGTTCAAAGAGGACCTCATAGTCTGCCGCATCGTTGGTATCGTTGCACAGGTAGACCTCCGGCTTGATCTGCTCGCCGGCATAGTAGGTAAATCGGTCGGTGCGCAGGGACAGCATGACGGGCTCCAGCGCGTGCATATAGGAGAAGTAAGCGGGCTTGGGATTGCGCCTGCAGTCCATAATGGTCTTCATCCAGCCACTGGGCCACGCGTCAATGAACAGGTGGATGGCAATGGACGCCACGTTGTTGTCCCGGCGGAAGGCCTCGGTCATAATCTTGATGGACTCCTCCTGATGACGCTGGCTGCGCTCCACCCACTCCTCAAGGGTGTAGGGACGGGGGAAGAAGGTCTCATAGAAGCTGCCGGTCTGGGCCTTAACGATGTTGATGGGGTCAAAGGGCTCTTTCAGCCACTCCTTGGGGTAGCACTCACGCATCACCTCGGGGAAGTCCAGACCTTCCACGCCGAACTCACCGCAGCCGTAATACCAGTTGGGCTTGACCGGGGGGAAGTAGCCCTTGATCATCTTGCCCACATCCACACCGTGAGCGTTGTACCACAGGTTGTAGATGTGTTTGTCCGGCATGCCCTCACAGGGAGGATCGTAGTCGCCGTCCACATTCTTGATCACCCGGTCGGGGTTGTTGAGCTTGATGATGTACTCACAGCCCTTGAAGAAGTCCTCCAGTTCGGGGCGCGACATGTGGCGGTGGGGGTGCTTCTGACCGTGGGCCGTGGGCTCGTTGATCAGGGAAACCAGCACGTTGCACGGATGGGAACGGATCAACTTCTCCATTTCCTCCGCCTGACGCAGGCCCTCCGCGTACTTGGTCCTGCGCATCACGCCGAACAGAGGCAGGTCGGTCTGGGTCATCAGGCCCAGCTTGTCGCAGTACTCGTACACCTCGTCCTGCACCGGGCGCTGGGTCAGACGCAGGAAGTTCATGTTGCAGATCTTGGCATACAGAATGTCGTCAATCAGCTGGTCAAAGTCCTCCCGCAGCACGTCCCACTGCTCGAAGCCCATGGTGTTGGCGCCGCGCAGGCGGATCTTCTTTCCGTTGAGGTAAAACATGCCCTTCTTTTCCGACACCGTATCCTGATGGAAGGAGCGCATACCGAACTGCCGTTTGGCACGGTCACAGACCACACCGTCCAGCAGCACCTCCGCCTGCACCTGGTACAGGTAGGGGGTGTCCAGCGTCCAGCGGTGGTCGTCGGGAATATCCACCAGAACCTTATAGACGTTGCTGCCCTTGAGCAGGGGCAGCTGGAACTTGCACTCCTGTCCCTCCTCACACACAAAGTAGCCCGACTCAAAGTCGTTCACTCTGGTGGTAAACAGCTTGTTCTCCATAATGACAGCGGGGAAGTTCTGGCCGTAGACGCTGATGGACAGCTTGGGCTCCAGCAGCTCGTAATCGCTGTTGTACACGTCCACCCAGAATTCCGCCTTACCCTCTTCGGGAAGGGGGCGCACAAAGATGTCGGAAATGTAGACGCGACTGCATTCTTCCACCCACACCTTGCCGTAAATGCCCATGCCGGGAGGGCAGTGATGCCAGCCCAGCGCCGGGTCGTCCCAGCCAAGGCCGGTGGCGGCGTACAGCTTATCGCCGTGGCCCACCACGGGGTTTTCGTTGTTGCCCATGTAGTTAAAGTCGTTTTCCACCTCGATCTTCAGGCTGTTGCTGCCGACAACCACCGCCGCGGAGATGTCAAACTGGAAGGGTGAGAAAAAGCCCTCATGCTTGCCCACACACAGGCCGTTCACATACACCGTGGCGATATAGTCCACGCCGGTAAAGCACACGTTGTAGGTCTTGTCCGCCCGCACCTCGTCCATAACGAACTGGGTCTCGTAGGTCTTCTTTGCATATCCGGTGGGCCCGCCGTAGTGGGGCAGCGTGACCGTCTCAGTCCCGTCCAGTACAAACTCCTTCAGGTAGGTACGCGTTTTCATGGACGGGCACTCCGGGGCCAGATCCTGCAGGAAGGGCGCGTACTTTGCCCGCTCCTCAGCCAATTTTTGTACTAACTCTTCCTTGCTGTACAGGAGAGAGAACTGCGTCTTTTCCCCCGTGGCCTCAGGCAGCGGAATGGTGACCTCCTGTACCGGTTCCGGCACAACTTCGAAAATATCCGCGCGTTTTTTCTCTTCGATTTGTGCGATGGCAGCAAAGATATCCATTTTGTTTCCTCCTTTTCATCTTCCCTGTTTTCTTGACAATCACTTATTTTTGTGCTAAAAAATTAATGTTTTCCACAATCATATCCAAAAGGAATGTGCGCTTATGAACAACCGGTTTTCCCTGCGCTTTCTCTCCTGGGCCACACAAGTTCCTGTTATGGCCTTGGATGACACCATCCGCTATCACGACCTAACCCTGTGCATCTGCGGTCGAATGGAGTATGTGATCGACGGCACGCCCTACGTGCTCACAGAAGGAGATTGTCTTTACATCGCGCCCGGCTCCCGCAGAATGCGCGCGACCAACAGCAGTCCCGCGTCCTACGTGTCCATCAATCTTTTTGGTGCGCTGGAGCAGTCCATGCCCACCGCTCTGTTTCCGCAGTATCTGACCCCTGCAATTCTGCATCTTCTGGAGCTGGTCCGCATCGCCCACACCACCCACAACAAGCAAAAGTTGCTTCTTTTGTCGGAGTACCTGCTGCGTGACCTGCAGGAAACCTATGGCAGCCGGCAGGAAAATCCCGTGGTCTTAAAAATCAAGCAGTATATTCTCCAGAACATCTATCAGAAAATTACCGTGGATAACGCCATTTCACAGGTGTTCCTGTCCAAGGAGTATTGTGAGACTCTGTTCCGGCAGGAGACGGGTATGACCATCGTCACTTTCATCAACCGGGAGAAGGTCAACCTTGCCAAGTCTCTGCTCGCCAGCGAACACAAGCTGACCACAATCGCCCAGATGCTGGGGTTCGAGGACTACAACTATTTCTCCCGGGTATTTAAGAAATACGCCGGTCTCTCCCCCCTGCAATACCGAAAGATCGCCAGACGGGATGACTAACTATAGCTTTATTTTAGCACAACGCTACTCCTGTTGTATCGCACAATCCTGTTTTATCAGCCTTTTTTTAGCACAATAATTAAAAGCTTTTAATTGTGTGATGCAGTCTGCTTCTTTTTGCAGGCGAAAGAAAAACCTCAAGGTCGTTTCGGACCTTGAGGTTTTTTGGCAGCGGGAGAAGGATTCGAACCCTCACAAACAGAGTCAGAGTCTGTCGTGCTACCCTTACACAATCCCGCTATTTCCGCACCGGCTCTCGCAAGCGCAGGATTCATTATAGCAGATGTTTCCGGATTGTCAAGGGTATTTTCAACTTTTTTTAGAAAGTCCGAAACACCTCAGAGTGTTCCGAAAATGCGGTCGCCGGCATCGCCCAGACCGGGGACGATATAGGCGTTTTCATTGAGCTTTTCATCCAGCGCGGCGATGTAGATCTCCACGTCGGGATGCTCCTCATTGACCCGATTGACGCCCTCGGGGGCGGCGATGATGTTGAGCATCTTGATCTTGGTGCAGCCGATTTTCTTCAGATAGCTGATGGTGGCGCAGGCAGAGCCGCCGGTGGCCAGCATGGGATCGAGAATGAACACATCACGCTGCTGGATCTCGGGGGGCAGCTTGCAGTAATACTCCTCCGGCTCGTGAGTCTCCTCGTTGCGCGCCATGCCGATGTGGCCCACTTTAGCGCTGGGGATCAGCTCCAGAATGCCGTCCACCATGCCCAGACCGGCACGCAGGATGGGAATAATGGCCAACTTCTTGCCCGACAGACGCTTAAAGGTTCCGGGAGCAACGGGGGTCTTGATGTGCACGTCCTCCAAAGGGAGGTTGCGGGTGGCCTCGTAAAGCTCCAGAGTGGCGATCTCGGCCACTACCTTACGGAATTGATTGACGCCGGTGTTTTCATCACGCAGAATAGTCAGCTTGTGCTGCAGCAGGGGATGGTCTAAAACGTGGACTTTCTCGTTCATGGTGCTACACTCCTCTTTCTTGTTTCTGTATCGGTTCAAACCGTTGGTTTTTCTGCTTCTTCTCTGGCAAGGCGCTCCCGTTCCGCCTGTGACAGGCGGTGGTAGACCGGGGCAAGGGCGTCACCGGACACCAGTTCGTTTGCACTGATCCGCTCCAGAGCCGCCCGGGCCACCCCCCACGCCGTCTGCCAGCGCAGGTGGACCGGGGCAAGGCGCAACCCGTCCAGCTTGTCCTGCCACGTGTCCCAGCACAGCTGAGCGCCGTCTCCCACCAGCCACTTGACCCCCTCCAGCTCATCCAGTTCTTCTTTGAGCTCCCCAAGGGAGATCGCTCGGTCCGGGGTAATGCGCTCCAGTACGCCGTCTTTAGCTCGGAACACCGCATTATATACCTGACTGCGGCGGGCATCCATCGCCGCGACGATGATCCCGTCCACATGGGCTAGCTGCCAGGCCATGGACTCCAGCGTGGAGCAGGGGGCGCAGGGCTTGTCCCCCGCCCAGGCAAGCCCCTTGGCCGTGGAGACGCCGATGCGCAGACCGGTAAATGAACCCGGGCCGGCGGCCACGGCGATCACGTCCACCTGGTCCAGACTGCTGCCGCAGTTGCGCAGCAGGCCCTGCACCATGGGCATGAGCGTGCGGCTGTGGGTCAGACCGCTGTTCTGCATAGTCTGGGCGATCAATTTTTTGTCCTCACACAAAGCCGCCGAGCAGGCGGTAGCAGAGGACTCCAGAGCAAGGATCTTCATACTTCATTCCACTTTTCCAACTCAATTTCTCCGGGCAATCCCGTGATGGTGATCACGCGCTGTTGCTCATGGCCTCCCCGGCGGATGTCCACACGGATACAATCCTCTCCCAGCGCGTCCGCCAAATTTTCGCTCCACTCCACCGCACACACACCGCCGCGGGCCAGATAGTCTTCCCAGCCGATGTCAAACAGCTCGTCGGAGGAGAAAAGGCGGTACATATCAAAATGGAACAGGGGCAGGCGGGCCTCTTCGTACTCGTTGACAATGGTAAAGGTGGGGCTGGTCACCTGCCCTGTTACACCAAGGCCCCGGGCCAGTCCCCGGGTGAACGCGGTCTTGCCCGCGCCAAGGTCGCCGGTAAAGGCGATGACTGCGCCGGCATACAGCTCGTTTGCCAGTGCCTGCCCCAGCCGCTCGGTCTCAAGGGGGCTGTTTGTATGATATTGCATTGGCGCTCTCTCATTTCTTTGGGCCACTTACACGCCCTTTTTCCAGCTTTCCCCCATATCATACCACATTTCCTGTTTGCGTTTCTACAGAAATGTGATAAAATAAGCAAGTAATTTTTTCAACCGGAAGGGAGGGTGGCGTGTGAAACGTATCGGGCAGCTCCTGCGGGAATTTTTTCGCACGGGCGACATCGTCCTGCTGTGCCTGTGTGTGGGCGCCAGCCTCTACGGCATCGCGCTGATCTACAGCACCACCCACTGGACGGGCGGAATGCGTTCGGTGCTGGTGCAGTCCAT